>JAABSE010000048.1 GCA_011390575.1 Sphingobacteriia bacterium | reverse complement strand
AATTTGGTTGAAAAGACTATATTTTGATAATAAATTAGATGCAGTTCGTCCGTAGACGGAAGACGGAAGACGGAAGACGGAAGACGGAAGACGGAAGAGAATCCACTTCGGTCTTCTGTCTCCGGTCTTCAGTCTATATCTTTAACCATTTGCCATGCAATATCCCATCCCTCTTATTCACGGTCGCCTGATCAGACGCTACAAACGTTTCCTGGCCGATGTCATCCTTGACAGCGGAGAAGTGGTTATTGCCCACTGCACCAATTCGGGAAGCATGAAAAGTTGCCTGGAAGAGGGAGCGGAAGTGTATCTTTCGCCGGTAACCGATCCCAAACGCAAGACCCGTTTCACCTGGGAAATGATCAAAATCAACGGCAGCTGGGTGGGTATCAATACTTCGCTGCCCAATAAGCTTGCTTTTGAGCTGATGCGGCAAAATGCCATCCCCGGCCTGGAGGGGTACACCGAGATCCGGCGTGAGGTGAAATACAACGAAAGCCGGCTGGATATTTTTGCTCAAAAGCCCGGTGAAACCTGCTTTGTGGAGGTGAAGAATGTTACCATGAAAGAAGGGGAGAGGGCACTTTTCCCGGATGCGGTCACCCTGCGGGGGCAGAAACATCTGAAAACGCTGATGGAGTTGAAAGAAAAAGGAATCCGTGCCGTGATGCTGTATGTAATCCAACGCATGGATGTGGAAGCTTTTGGCCCGGCGGAGGCCATTGATCCTGCTTATGGCTTGCTGCTGAGAGAAGCTTACAGAAAAGGAGTAGAGATCATTCCTGTACAGGTGCATGTAAGCCCTGAGAAGGTGGTTTTTGAGCGGGTATTACCGTTGCGATGGGAGGATAAATCGCTCACCTGAATTGTCGGTACTCACAGGCTTGCCTGGTCAGGAAGATGGATCCATGGATATCAGTTTTTCACGCAGCGAACACTAAGTCCGTACTTTTTGTGCTTATCCTGTCCGCCAAAAACCCTCCCTTTGTCAAAATTCATGTAACGGTAACTGGCACAGGTATCTGTGTCGTTTACAGGATCATGCGCCCACCAGTGACCATACAGTCCATTGCGTCCGAAAGCTCCGTTGGGTAAACGGTCTCCACCGGGTAATGCTGCAAAACCTACCCCATCAGTTCCGTAATGTGTAGCATGAAACTCCCACCTCGGATGAATCACTGTATTGCAATCACCCCCCATGGGTGAATCAACTTGTTTGCATGATTTCAGGATATTTCCTGCAGGGTTCACGGAGTCATTTTGGGTTGCGCCATGTTCATCCTGCAGGTACTCCAGCAGAATATGCCAGTCTTCAGGGGTCGCAACATGCCAGCCAGCAGGGCAAAGACCATGGGTGTTATTTATGGCATACCAGTTATACAATCCCCCGTAAAGGTCTTTGTTCTCTTCATTGTTCTCATGCCATGCATAAGCGCCGGTTGTGTTGTTTTGCCACTTCAGGGTGTCATTCCCAATGTATTCAATGGTGGTGCCATCACTGTACCGGGTTGTCTTTAGATTTTCTGTTATCCAGATTTGCCCGCCTAGTACTGCTGTGGGATAGATGTTTCCGTCAACATCACTGACAGTACCGTTTTCGTCTGGCTGGGTCACAGGGTCGTAATTGTCTTCTTTGCAGCTGCTCAGGGACAGCATAAGAATGGAAAGCACAAGGGGGAAATAAAAACGCGGAAAAGAGGGTTGAGTTTTCATGGTGAGAGAATTTTAGTGAATACCAATCTCAATAATGAAAGAAATCCGGGCTCTGTATTAAAGGCCTGAAAACCTGTATGCCAGGGTGTATGCTTTTGTCAAAGCACATCACGCGGTTGTTATAACAGTAATTAACGGATTGTCGGGGAGAGACCACCCTCATAAAGGCTCATAATCATGGATTTTTTTCCCGCACACCTTTTGTTTTCCTGTTTTTTTGAAGGTGTTAAAGTCCTTTTATGGCCTGATTTTTTGTAATAGTTATTGGCTTCAAAAATAATAAAAAAATTAAATCAAATAGAATAAAAAGCAAAAAAAATTACATAAAACTATAAAAAAATAAGACAAAGTAAATATCTTAATAGGAGCATAAGATTGATTTATGGGTTTTTCTGTTTCTCCAAAGGTGTCTCAACCTGGCGCAAAAAAGGTATTGCTCCCGGATAGCATTTGCTGAAAAAAGTATAAAGAGCAACTTCATGGCATAAGACCACTATTGATGTAATATCTGTGTCTACCTCTTTTGACCATTGTGGATATCCTGTTTTGCTTTACGAAACGGGGGTCTTGTAATTTTTCCCGCAGTCTTATAAAATCCATTGTTAAATTAAAAATAATGACTACTTTTGTGCCCCCAAACGATGGTTCCGTAGCTCAGCTGGATAGAGCAACAGCCTTCTAAGCTGTGGGTCGCAGGTTCGAATCCTGCCGGAATCACAAAAAAAGCCTGGTATATGCCGGGCTTTTTTGTTAAAGGCCCTTTTTTTTTCTCGCCCCGCTGCTAAGCGGCATTTAACTTCGTTAAGCTCCCTGCGGTCGGTTGCAATGCCGCTTTGAACACCGGATAATTTGCAATTATCCAAAACTCGGAACTTTTTATTAATGCTTATGTTTTTAAAAATTCTTTCTTAATTTCTTCTTTTAATGCTCTGTTTTCAATTGTTGAATTGCAAATTCAACTGTGTTTCGAGCGGAATTGCAAATTCCGCTCAGCGGGGGCTGCTGCTATTAACTTACTTCCAATTACAACGATAATCCGCTCAGTGGTCTTTCACTATCTCTGCCTCGTTTCAAAGTTCGCAGACTGTTGCTGCTAAGCGGCATTTGCAATGCCGCTTTGAACACCGGATAATTTGTAATTATCCAAAACTGTGAACTTTTTATTAAGCTTATGTTTTTCAAAATTCTTTCTTAATTTCTTCTTTTAATGCTCTGTTTTCAATTGTTGAATTGCAAATTCAACTGTGTTTCGAGCGGAATTACAAATTCCGCTCAGCGGTGTTCCACTCAGCGGGGGATATTCTTGCCCATTAAAGATTTTTTATTTCGTTTGTTTTGTTTGTTTCGAATATTTCGTTTAAATTTGTTTTGTAATTTAAAAACCAAAACCACCACTATGTTTATACCTCAAAATATATCCAAACCTACAAAAGAGGAACAGCAAGCTGCATTGCAATCATATGAAGCTCTGATTTCTGCTCTTGATAATATAAACGAACCCAATCCGGAAATAGAAATTGAAGAAACCCGCAAAAGAGTCAGGATACCTTTGAGTGCCTTAAAGTTACTGGCCAAAATATTAAAGGAAACAGGGCAAGGCAAGCTGGTATCAATTGTTCCGGTTGCCACAGAAGTAACTACTCAGGCAGCCGCCGAAATGCTTGGCTGCTCTCGTCCTCATATTGTAAAACTTCTGGAAACCGGGCAGATCAAATTCACCAAAGTAGGCAGACACAGAAGAATCAAATATGAGGATATCGTTTCGTACAAACAGCAAATGAAAGAAGAACAGGAACGTCTCATTAGTCAAATTATGGATGTGGACGAAAAAGAGGGTCTTTATGATTTATAGCATTCGCTTTACCTGTGTTTTGGACACCAATGTGATTTATCCTCTCTGGACAAGGGATTTACTCATGTGGTTTGCATTCTATGAATTATACACCCCCAAATGGAGTATGAATATATTCTCAGAATGGATAGAAGTTATGAGAAGGAAAGGCGTCAGTGAAGAGGAAACTTATAAACGTGCCAATGTCATGAATCTCGCTTTTCCAGATGCACTGGTTGAAAATTATGAGCCATTGATTAATACCCTGGAGTTGCCGGATATGGATGACAGGCATGTGTTGGCCGCAGCCATTAAAATAAATGCAGACCTGATTATTACAAATAACATCAAAGATTTTCCTCAGGAGTACCTTGCAAGATTTGATTTGAAAGCCAAAATTCCTGATGATTTTTTTACAGATATTATAGACCTGAATAGGGAATTATCTTTAACTGCATTCAGAAAATTAGTATTAAACAAGAAGAATCCACCTTTGGATGAATATGAAGTACTTGAAATATTAAGAAAGAATGGGTTAAGTAACTCTGCTGATTATTTGCATGCTTTACTTTAAAAATTTCAAACTGATTCTCTTGCGTCTCTGCGAGAGACTAAGATTAGTGGTCGGACGAGCTGGTAGTCGTCTGACCACAACAGGTCAGGGAATAGTGGCGGGGTCACCGGAAGTGGCCCCGTCACCAGAAAAGAGATTTTTATTCTTCCGCTTCCAATTCCACATCCAGAACAGTGGCAATGGCTTCGGTGATCTCCACACTTTCGATTTGGCGGGTCACATATTCTCTGAGCGAAACTTCCACATCATATTCTCCTTCTTGCAGGCCTAATACGGTGTAATACCCATCCAGGTTTGAAAATGTTGTGGTATGCAAAGTGTCAGCAGCAAATACTGTAACCTGCGCTCCTTCCAGTGCCATTTCTTCCTGATTAGTAATAACTCCGACAAGCCTGCCTGTATAAGAAAGGTTGGTGGCACGGATAACCGGAGTGAAGATAAATCCATTGATACCCGCAGGGGTGTCAGGATTTCCCTGCACCACAAATGAATTGCTGACAGCCACATCCAGCAACAATTCTGATGTAAGTTCGCCGGCCACTACCATGGAAGGTTCAATAAACATCTTAATGCCGGTTTGTGCACCGCTGGGAATAGTTAGGTCATAAACATCACCATTGTTAAGCACTACACTTGCTTTGTCCACAAAGAGCCTGATCAGGTTGTATTCTCCTACAGGAACATATATATCGGCCAGGGTAGCAGTAACACCGTTGTTGAATTCTAGCAGGTTCAGAGATATTTCATCTTCTGAGAGAACCTGGTAGGGGGAGCCTTCCTGTGCGTCGCTGCTCCTGATTTCTACCTTGTTGATGGTAACATTGGCCTCTGCTACCAGATCATGGGGAAAGGGTTCATCGGTAATCTGAACTATAAGTCTGCCGTTCTTTGCTTCATTATCATCGCTTTCGCATGAAGTTAATGCGGCAATTATAATCATGGGGATTAAATAAACAAAAACTGTGCTTTTCATAGTTGGTTGTTTTTTGGTAAATAGATGCAGAAAATTTCTTTCTGCCTGAATGTAAAAGTACGCAAAATGTATTCCTTTTCCTATCCTGATTTAAGGATGTTTTTGCGTAAGATGCAGATAGTGAGCGGGTAATTGTAATAGAGAGAGTTTAATGGTACTGCAATATATCACCAAATGCAAAGCTGATAACCAAAAATTGTAGCAGTATTTACACACATTGTTGAGATACCCGCAGGAAAGGCGAACGAGCTGGAAGTCGTCTGCTGAAAATAGTGGCGGGGTCACTGGAAGTGGCCCCGTCACAAGCAACTAAGGGCGGGACGTGGAATAAGGGATTCTGATTAACGGATGGTACTGCACATTAACGAATAAACAATTCAACAAATAGACAATTCAACAAGCTCAGCTTTGTTATTATCAATTCTTTAGGGATATTTGTGCAAAATTTATGTTGGACTGAACAACAAAAAGAAACATGTACAAAAGAGAAGATCATCCCACACCTCCTTATTGGCTTGCTTTGATACCCCTGATAATCACCGGTGTTGCACTGGGTTTTTCTGTATTTGTATTTGAAGCAGAACCTCATTTTGCATTGCTGCTGGGTGCTGCGTCCGCAGGACTCTCTGCTTATATTTACGGATATTCGTGGGATAATATCAAAGAAGGGTTTAAAGATGCCATTGCACGAACCATCCCTTCCCTGGTTATTTTACTCATTATCGGCATGTTGATGGCCGTGTGGATTGCCAGTGGAATTGTTCCTGCACTGATGTATTTTGGGTTTGATTTTTTTGTGGCCCGCTGGTTTTTGCCGCTGATATTGTTGTTTAGTTCTCTGATGGCACTGATAACGGGAAGTTCATGGTCAACCATCGGCACTATTGGGGTGGCTGCCATGGGGGTTAGCGAAGGTCTGGGGGTTCCCCTGGCCATGACTGCCGGTGCCGTAGTATCAGGTTCTTTTTTCGGCGACAAGCTTTCGCCTATGTCCGACTCCACCAATCTAACCCCTTCGGTACTGGGTGTCAGGCTCTATGAACACATCGGGCACATGCTCTACACTACACTTCCTTCCCTGGGTTTGTCGGCGGTTATTTTTACCATCATGGGTTTTATGGTTACAGGCAACGGAAATGATGGCGATGTGAGTATGTATACCGAGGGGATTACCTCTCATTTCAACATTTCTCTGTGGTTATTTCTCCCTCCGGCGGTGGTGGTTTTTCTTATCGTGAAAAAAGTGCCTGCCATTCCCAGCCTTATTTCCGGGGTACTTCTCGGGGGAATAGCTTATCTGGTTTTGCAGGGGGGAAGCCTCTCCAATCTGATAGAATTTATTCATTCGGGCTTTGTCCTGGACTCAGGAAACGAGGAACTTAATGAGCTGTTTAGCCGGGGCGGGATGGAAAGTATGTACAACATAATAGCGCTGGCGCTTGTGTCTCTTGCTTTAGGAGGTATTATGGACCGTACAGGTATGTTGCACAGCATTGTGCTCCTTCTGTCGCGCTTTGTCACTACCACAGGCAACCTTACGGTCACTGTGCTGGGCACGTCCATCCTGGTCAACATCTTTGGGGCTAATCAGTATCTTGCCGTTATCCTTCCCGGGCAGATGTTTGAACAGATTTATCGCGACAAGAAACTCAAACTCAGAAATCTCACCCGAACCCTGGAGGCCGGCGGTACCATGACTGCTCCTTTGATTCCGTGGAATAGCAGTGCAGTATTTATTTATTCAGCCCTGGGTGTTTCAGCAACTGCTTATGCTCCTTTTGCGGTGCTTTGCTGGTTGAATGTTGTTGTTGCTGTTGTTTTCGGGTATGCCGGTATTGCCATTCACAAGCTTTCTGAAGATGAGGTTCAGGAAAGCGAAGATCAGCAATAAAACACGGTAAGAACCTGGTTTTTCAGGGTTTTGCCGATACATACTCACCCAGAATCTGCAGCTGATCGATGATGGGGCGCACCGCTTCCAGTGCCTTGATGTACATTTCGTAATTATCAAACAGCAAATCGATGTAAAAAAAATACTCCCAGTCTTTGCCTATGATAGGAGCTGACTGAATTTTCGTAAGGTTGAGTTTGTAAAAGGCCAGCATAGACAATACCTGCGAAAGGCTGCCGGTTTGATGGGGGAGCGCAAAGCTCAGCGAGGCTTTGTTGTTTTGCAGGCCCGACTCATGCTGAAGTTTCCTTGCGAGCTTCTCAGGTGCCAGGGCCATAAATCGTGTGAAGTTGCGTTTGTTGGTTTCCACGCTCTCTGCCAGGATTTGCAGGTTGTACATTTCGGCTGCCAGTCCTGATGCGAGTGCTGCAACCCCTGAAAGGTTGTTTTCGGCAATGCGTTGGGCGCTCAGGGCGGTGTCTGTCGAATCGATGACTTTTACCCCCCTTTTACGCAGGGGTTCCAGGAATTCCTCGCACTGAATGATGGCCATGGGGTGGGAATGAACTTCCCTGATATCGGCAATCTGCTGTCCGGGCAGGGCCATAAAATGTTGTTCGATGCGCAGGTAGAGCTCTCCTGCAACGACAAGACCCGAGTTTTTCAGCAAAGAATAATTGGGGAGCAAAGAGCCGGCAAGAGAATTCTCGATGGCTACCATGGCGGTGTCGGCCCGGTTTTCTTTTACCGCATCAAAGGCCTCCTTAAAAGTATCGCAGGGGATGATAGCAGCAGGATAGGCTGAAAAAAACTTCCGGGCTGCCATGTCGTGAAAGGAACCGGCTATCCCCTGTATGGCCACCCTGATGGCAGGGCCTGATTCGCTCTTTGTAGTTGTCATATTACTGATTGGTTTTTCCTTCGGAGAAGACTACCTGTATGTCTCGTAGCTGCAAATTTAAGACTTATCCAAACAACTGTTCAGAAAAACTGTTTTAGAGTTATGATAAAATCTTATACAAACCTGCCATGCAACCTGTTTTTCTTAAACAAATTCTGATAATTTTATTGCTTATGACTACGCATAAAAGCAAAGGCCAGACAGAGCATCAACCCTATACACTGGTGCAACAGTTTCCCGGTTTTGAGGTGCGTTACTACCCCGAAGCTATTCTTGCCCGGGTTTATAGCAATGCAAAATCATACCGCGAACTTACTTCTCCGGCATTTAATGCCCTGGCCGGTTATATTTTCGGGGGCAACGATGCCGGCAAGAAAATTGCCATGACCGCCCCTGTGCATGTCGACCTTCACGAAAACGGATCAAGCATGAGCTTTGTAATGCCCCCGGAATATGAAATGGAGGATTTGCCCATACCTGACAATGCGGCGGTGAAGATTGAGCGCTCTAAGCCCGGCTATGTGGCAGCCCTTACTTTTGGTGGGTATGCCAGTGATGAGAAAATTCTTGAGGAGAGTGAAAAATTGCGCAATTTTCTCAAGCAAAACCATATTCAGTGGACTGGTAATTTCCGCTTTCTGGGGTACAACTCACCTTACAAATTCTGGAACCGGAGAAATGAAGTGGTAGTAAATATTATATGGGAATAATTGTGTAGGTTTGCACATAAATTCATGAGCGTATGCAAGAGTGCCTGGGTCAGTACTTTTTTTACAATGGCCAACTCAAAGATTATGAGAGCTTTGATGATTCATTTCTCTCCTCTTCCCATTATATTTATGAAGTTTTCAGGGTAATTGAGGGCGTTCCCCTTTTTCTTGAAGACCACCTGGAAAGACTTGTTGAAACCTGCAGACTGGCAAAACATTGTACCGCTTTTGATCCGTTGGAGATGCAGCAGCAGGTGCAAGCACTTATTGCACGCAACCGGATGGAAACCGGGAATATTAAAATTGTGATGCGCAATACCCCAGAGGGGCTGCCTGAGCAGATGGTTTATATCACACAACATCAATACCCTTCACCCCATCAGTATGAAGAAGGAGTGGCCTTGTCTCTCTTTAAGGCCGAACGGCACAATCCCAATGCCAAGGTGATGGATGTGAAACTGCGCAATGCCGCCAATTTTATGAAACAACAAAAGGATGTGTACGAAACCCTGCTGGTAAATGCAGAAGGATGTATTACGGAGGGTAGTCGTTCCAATGTTTTCTTTATCAGGGATGGAAAAGTGATTACCCCACCGGTAGAAGAGGTGTTGCCGGGTATTACCCGCAAGTATGTAATGGAGGTGTGTCGTTCCTTAGGTCTGGAGGTTGTGGAAGAGAAGGTTCCGGCCCGGTCGCTGGTAGTGATGGAGTCTTTATTTATCTCAGGCACATCGCGTAAGGTGTTGCCGGTAAAAAGAGTAGATCAACTGGATTTTGATCCGCATCATCCCCTTGTGCAGAAAATCCGGCAGGCATTTGAGCAAACAGTGGAGGAATACATCAGTAACCATAAGAAATCTCTTTCCTGAAGGGTGCATGCAGGGTCATCTCTCATTAAAGAATTACTTTTTTATCTCCCATTTATTTGTTACTTTCGTATCATTAGTTGTCGGCAAATTCTTCGCTGTAAGCGTATTAAATATCATTTTTGTGTGGTGTATTGAACCATGCACATTACTTTCAAATAACAAAGCACATAAGTTAGCTGAATCAATCAATTATTATTACAAACTTTAAAATACAATAAAGATGAAGACATTGATAAGAGCAATCGGGAAAGGTTATCCGATGATGGCTATGTTTTTACTTACTATTTTTCTTGCATCCTGCGGGGGTGGCGGGCAAAATCGTGAAGCCAATAAGCAATTGGAGGAGACCAAAGAGCAAACAGTTTTAAATATCAACAAGATAAAAATTGATATTGAGGAACGTATCGCTTATGTTAATAGCGAAATGGAAGAAGCTACCGGGGAAACCCGCGAACAACTAGAAGAAGCCAGGGAAAGTTTGAGTGCACAAAAAGAGCTGTTGGAGTCAGAGCTTGAGAAAGTAAAGGCTGCTTCGCTTGAAAACTGGAATGAAGTGGTGGCAGACGCCTCACAAGCCATCGCAGATGGTCGTAGAGAAACCAATGAGATCTCCAAAAAGGTTCGTGAGATGCTCGATGCGGAAGAAGAGGAATAAACCATCTGCTACTGCTGAAAATGCAAGACTGTCTTCGAAGTAAACTGTTGCTCCGGAGACAGTTTTTTTTTAGCTAATCACTTGTTGCCCTTTGAGTGTCTCCACTTCGTCTGCAAGCATCCTGTTGAGTTTTTCCATTTTCTTCATTCTTTTATAGCTTTCCTTCTCCTTTTCTTCCAGGGCTTCCTGGGTAGCTGTCAGCTCTTCCATGTTTTGCCGCATTTCCTCTTCCTGGGCTCTTAACTCTTCTGCCTGTTGTTGTGATTTTTGTAACAGCATAGTCGTACGGCTGCTAATCTTGAGTCCGGAAATGGCGGAAGCAATGATCTCTGCAATTTTTTCTGCAAATTCTATGGCGTGTTTTTCGAAGGGTCGAAAGGATGCAAGTTCAATTACCCCCAATGTTTCATCATTTAGCTTCAATGGCACCAGCAGCAAAGCACCAGGGTTTTCGCCTCCCAGCCCGGAGGTGATTCTGATGTAGTCTTGTGGCAGTTGTGTAAGATAAGTAGTTTTGCCCTCAAGAAAGCAGGCGCCCAGCATCCCTTCACCGATTTCCACCCTTTTGCTGGTGTATTTTCGCCTGTCAAAAGCATAGCAGGCCATCATTTCAAGGTATTTGTCATCTGTTTCATCATTCAGGATAAAAAGCCCTCCCTGGTTGATTTTCATATATTTGACCAGGTTGCTGATGATATGGAAAGATAACTCTTCCAGATCTGCTTCGTTTTGTCGCAGGATTTGTGCAAATTTTGTTTGTCCTTCGGTAATCCAGTTTCGCCGGTCATCCTGCTCTTTGCGTTTCAGTTCTTCTGCCCGGGCTTTTTTGAGGTTTTCCTGCATTTGCAGCAGGGCATCGCCAAAACTGTCGTCATCGCTGAGTTTTTGTAATGATACATTCAGCTCATCTTCCCCGATTTTTTTGGCAAACACAGCTTTCTCGTTCAACCCTTTTCTGATCTGCATAATTCCCCGGCCAATTTGTCCCAGCTCATCATTTTTGGAAAGAATCTCATCGCTTACCCCGATGTTCAGACTTCCCTGACTGATTTTTTCAACAAGACTTTTTATTTCCATAAGCGGACGTTTGACTTTTATGGAAATATAACTGTAAGCACCAATGGCCAGTAATACCTGCAAGGGGAAGGACCATAGATTGTGCATGGGCCCGAGTTTTACCTGTATGCCTGATATGAAAGAGGCCAGTATAATGACAGTGGCGGTGGAGATTCCAATCTTGAAAAGAACAGAATTTCTGAAAAGAACCCTCATCAGCAGGTACATGATCAAAAGCGATGCAAAAAGCAATACTATAGTGGCGGGAGGGAGTATCCTTGTTTCCATTATTTAGAAAGATTGTTAAACGTCTGTTTTGTTTTCCCTTGAAAATTCAGACAAAGATAAAAAAAATGGGAGTTTGTGAGGATTTTTTAGTAAAAATATGCGCTTAATTGGTAATAATCTTCTTCATTATGGAAATTTAGCAATGAATTTTCCTTTTATTGTTTCCGCAATCTTGCCATAAATAACAAATGGGGCTGAAGCCCCCTTATCTTTTGAGCATCTTTTTTTCCGTCAGTTAAAACTGACGGCAATAGATAAGGGCAATTGGCTTTAGCCAACGGGATCAAGGGGCTTCATCCCCATTATGAACATGCTATTCAATGATTATGAAAGAGAATGAGGCTCATATCTTTGTCCGGTAAGTCCGGATTCAAGTCCATCTATTTCTTTTGCATTTCTTTAGTAGAAAGCATTCCACACGCAGCATAAATATCCTGTCCGCGCGACTTGCGGATGGTGGTGGTAAGACCTTTGGCTTCCAGGGCTTCTTTAAACTGCATGATTTCTTCTTCAGTGGGTGCTTCCAGCGGGGTATCGGGAATGGGATGGAAGTACAGCAGATTGATGCGGCAGCGGATGCCATTGAGAATGCGTGCCAGCTCCTTTGCATGACGGGGACTGTGGTTGAGTCCTTTGAAAACAATGTATTCGAAGGAGGTTCTTCGTTGTTTGCCCATGGGAAATTCCCGGATGGTTTTCAACACCTCGGGAAGGGCATACACATTTTCGATGGGCATGAGTTTTTGTCTTTCATCTTCAAAAGGAGAATGAAGGCTAACCGCCAGGTGACAGTTGCTGTTTTCCAGGAACGTTTTCATGGCGGGAATAATCCCGATGGTTGAAACGGTGATCCGTTTGGGGCTCATACCAAAACCCCATTCAGCCGTGAGCACCTCCAGGCTTTGCATTACCCCTTCAAGGTTGTCAAAAGGTTCACCCATGCCCATGTACACGATGTTGGTCAGCTGATCACGTTCGGGCAGGCTCTTGATTTGGTTCACAATTTCACCGGCACTGAGTTGACCCTGGAAACCCTGCTTTCCGGTCATGCAAAAAAGGCAGCCCATTTTACATCCTACCTGGGAAGAAACACACAATGTAGCCCTGTTGCTATCAGGAATGTATGCTGCTTCAATAAATTTACCCATGTGTGAGCGGTACAGATACTTTTTGGTGCCATCCACCGAAGTCTGCACTTTTACCGGCTCTGAAAGGCCCAGTGAGTATTTCTCCTCTAACAATTCACGGTGCGCTTTGGAGAGATTGCTCATCTCCGAAATACTGCCGATTTCTTTTTTATATAACCAGTCAGCAATCTGTTGGGCTGTGTATCCGGGCATGCCTGCTGCGGTTACAATCTCCTGCAGCTGGCTGAGTGTTTTTCCAAAAAGTGCTTCTTTTGTTTCCGGTTTTTGCATGGTAGGGAATAATTGTTAAGAGTTGTCTGAGTTGGCTGCTCACGATGAATATTTCTGTTTCGCACTTTTCACTTTCCAACTCATCAAAAAAATATTTCTGAGTTGATTTTGCTGAAAGGAACGCCTTTTGAGATTAGTATATCGCGAACATCTACGACCATTTCTGCTATACCACAAAGATAATAAGGAATATCGGTTTTAATGCCGGTCTGTTGCCGCAGAAAATCCGTTACCCTTCCGTTGAAACAGCCCTCAGTACTTTCACGACTACAGCAGGGGTGGTAATGCGAACCCATTTTTTCTTTAAAAAAACCGGAGAAATACATGGTTTCCGGGGTGCGAGCACCCTGAATCAGGGTTTTTCCCTTATACTGACCTGAAAAAGCCATGGAAGCAAACGGGGCAATGCCCGTACCGGTGGCCACCCACACCGCTTCTTCCTCTTTGCATATAAAGTTTCCGAAGGGTTTTGTAATATACACAGTGTCGCCCTTTTGGCATCGCGAAAGAGGTGGGGTGAGTAAACCCTCTTCTTTGCGGGTATATAATATTTCTGTTTGGTTCTGTTGGATGCCGCTGGCAATGCTATACAGACGCGGAACCTCTGATTTATTGAGGGAAATGCCGATAACCTGGCCAGCCACAAAATCAAATGTACGTGGGAAGGATAGCAGCCAGGCGTTGGGGGCAATGATCCGGTTTTCTGTTACTCTAATGGGAAATGTTTCTCGCATAGCAGATTTTTCTTAATGCACATCAGTTTGGAATTCCCGATTCCACCGGATTTTGGGGATCATTGCTCCACTCAAACCAACCCCCGTCGAAAACCGATACCCTGGGCCAGCCCAGCAGCCATACATTGTAAAATGCTTCACTTCCACGCCAGCCGGTACCACAATAAAAGGCAAGATGTTTATCCGGTGTTACCCCTTCTTCTTTCAGCATTTGAATGACTTCATTAAACTCGCGGGTGGTATAATCCAGGTTCTGATAATTTTCCATGTGGTAGGCATCCGAACCGTTGTTAACATATACAGCCCCAGGTATTCTGCCCTTTCGCTCAATGTAATTGTACCCGCTGACCTCTCCGATATATTCGGGCCAGCTGCGCGTGCAGACAATATCGGCGTCGGGCGCTGCAATCATGGCTTTGGCTTCTTCAATATCTACAATCAATTCCGGATGGGCCGGGATTGCTGCGCCAAAATCTTTGACCGGGACCGGTTGTGTTACTTCGGCTGTGAGAGGGAGGTTTTCCGATTCCCATGCAGCGATACCTCCATTGAGTACCCGCACATCTTTTACCCCGGCATACATCATGATCAGAGCACTCCGGATGGCTCCCAGATGGCCGGCGGCACTACCCGGAAATGGATCGTCATTGTTGGGGAAAGAGAACCGTCCATAGACAACTACGGTAGTATCGGCAGTAATGCCATGCTGCTCCAGGGCGGCTTTCAGTTCTTCAGGAGAACGCCGGTTCCAGGTTTCGGGCGATTCCAGGGAAAGGGTATCCAGTGCAATGGCCCCCGGAATATGCCCCTGGAGGTAATCGTCATAGTTGCGGTAGTGGGCATGGCACACAACAAAATTTTTTCCGTTTTCGTAATGAGGAGGTGTTCCTCCCGACAGCAAGGTGCTCAGCCATGCAGGATACACCAGGTTCCGGTAGTTTGCCATCTTCTCCATGGGCAAATCCTCGTCAGTAACCCATTCATCTAAAAAGTCATGGTAAAGGTTGATGTCATTATAACCGGCTTCTTCAAATCTTCGGGCTACCTGCATCATCTCTTCCGCCTCATAGCCATACAATACAACCTTATGATGGGGCAATATTTCTTTATGTCGCACGATTTCAATCCAGTCTATATAGGTAGCCCACTTTACCGGTAAAGTCCTTGCTCCCCTGATGTGCCCTCCCCTGGGCTCGTTGCGCAGTTGCCAGCCGTTATAGGCCTCAGTAGGCCGGGTGTCAATGAGGACGCAGGCATCATTCTTAAGCATTTCACTGAGTTGCGATGTAGTAACCGGTTGATAGTTTTTGTCCATAATGAGTATGTTGTTAAATTTTAGAAATCATTTAACCAAAAGCGCAAAGAAAAAACAGAACACCCTGCTTGTCTTGCATGGTGTTCCGTAAAATTTTCGGTTTGTTCAGGCGATATTTCCCGGGTTTTCAGTCTTCACTCACTTCCACTCCCTTCCAGAAAGCAAAGTGATTTTTAATCTGGCTGGCTGCAGCCTTGGGTTCCGGATAATACCATGCCGCATTTTCGTTGGTTTTGCCATCTACTTCAAGGTTGTAATAGTGTGCCGTACCTTTCCAGGGGCAAGTTGTGGTGTAAGAACTGGGTTTGAAGAGTTCTTTATTTATTGATTCTTCAGGAAAATAATGATTTCCTTCTACCACTACCGTATTGTTACTGCTGGCAATGGTTTTGTTATTCCATGTAGCTTTCATATCTGTTGGTATTTAGGTTTTTATCCACAAACTATCTGTAAAATAATTCTTGTCATCTGTAAAATTCTGACTCACTTTGAAGCCGTATTCCCGGGCCAGAAGGTGAATATCATCATAATTGAATTTTTGAGAAAGTTCCATGAAGATGGGTTCCCATTTTCCAAAAAAGATTTTTTCGTTTAGTGCTCCCAGCTTTACTGTCTGCTCAATTTTGCTGAGAAGATAACTCTTCATGGCACCCGTAAAAGGATTGTAACTGGTATGATGATAAAATTGTGCAATGTCAAAGTCGGCATCAAGTTCATGATTGATGCGAAGCAGATGATTCAGGTTAAAATCCCGCGTAAGTCCTGCAGGATCATCATAAGCTTCGGAGATAATATCGGGCGATTTTTTCCGGTCAAAGCCAATCAGTACTTTGTCTCCCCGGGTGGTCATGCTGGACAACAATTTCATGAAAACATCTCTTTCTTCTGACATGAAATTGCCGATGTTGCTGCCCAGGAATAGTAAGACTTTAGGTGATCCATTTTGAGCGGCCAAATCTTTCATGATTTGAAAAAAGTCACCCGCTTTTTTTTTGATTTTAATCCCCGGGAATTGCTTTTGCAGATCTGATTCCAGTTCATCAAGGGCATGGATGGAAATATCCACAGGCGTATAGGTAAAATTGAGCTGCATTTGCGTGAGGGCTTTCAGCAGGATTTTTGTTTTCAGTCCGTCACCGGAGCCCAGCTCCACCATTTCGAAAGGGGACTGCGCGGGTATCATGGATTTTGCGATGGCTGCTCCCTGGCGGGAAAATATCTCCATCTCACAGTCCGTAGGATAGTATTGCGGCATGCGCATGATTTGCTGAAAAATTTTGCTCCCGTTTTGGTCATAAAAATATTTTGGTAACAGGTATTTGTTTTGGGCGGTCAATCCTTTCAACGTGTCCGTGGCAAAAGGGGAAATCTTTTCTTTTGTCAGCATTATCAGATTTTTTGGGGTTAAAAAAACTCATGTAAACATTTAAACAAGCCCATGGCGTTTTTGCTCAAATTGATCCTTTATTTTTTTGTATTCATTTCGCATTCTTGTCATTTTTTGCCTGTTATTTTCGCGGGTTCCCCTAATTTTGCACCAAATAAAAGATAAATGACACTTACCGTTTTTTCCGACGATCATTATATGGGCGAAGCCCTCAAGGAGGCACAAAAAGCTTATGATGCTGATGAAGTGCCCGTGGGGGCTGTGATTGTTTGCGACAATATCATTATTGCCCGTGCACACAACCTCACCGAACGGCTCAACGACGTAACAGCCCATGCCGAGATGCAGGCTTTTACGGCAGCATCGGAATACCTGGGAGGGAAATACCTGAAGGATTGCACCCTCTACGTAACCCTTGAACCCTGCGTGATGTGCGCCGGTGCATCTCAGTGGACTCAGATAGGTAAAATCGTGATAGGCGCCATGGACGAAAAACGGGGTTTCAGCAAGTATTCTTCAGAATTGCTGCACCCCAAAACAAAACTCATTACAGGCGTGCGTGCAGTAGAAGCTGCCCGGTTGATGGTGGAATTTTTCAGAAACAGAAGGTAGTTTACAGAATCTAAACCACCAGCACCTCCACCCCTTTATCCCTGCATTGGGCAATCAGGCTTTCCGGAGCGTCTGTATCGGTGATAATGGTGTCAACCCTTTCCAGGCCGCAAATACGGCCGAAGCCCTTTCTTCCGAACTTGGTGGAATCGGCCAGCACAATCACCTTGGTAGCTGCATTGATCATCACCTGGTTGAGGGAAGCCTCCATGGCATTGGTGGTAGTCAGCCCGTATTCGGGGTCAATACCGTCTACTCCCAGAAACAGCCGGTTGCTGTTAAACCCCTGAAGCATTTTTTCGGCATGGGGTCCCACCACTGATGAGGAGCTTTTTCGAATCATTCCTCCCAGTTGTATTACCTCAATGTCGGAGATAAGACTCAGATTCTGAGAAGCAATCAGTGAAGCGGAAATTACCGTAAGTCCCTTGATGGTGGTTATTTGCCGGCTGAGTTCGTTGATGGTGGTGCCCGATGCAAATACTACACTATCGTAAGGTTCGATAAGAGATGCTGCTTTCAGTGCAATGCGTAGTTTTTGCTGTACCTGTATTTTTTCCTTTTCGTTTACATGCCTGTCTGCAATATACGGATCCTGCGGTGTAGCACTTCCATGGGTGCGAAACAAAAGGTTTCGATCTTCCAGGAGTTTCAAATCCTTTCGTATGGTGACGGCGCTTACTTTCAATTCTTTGCTTAATTCGGCAACGCTAACATGGCCTTTTGTCTTCAGGCTGTTGAGAATATGTTGATGCCGTTCGGCGATGCTTAGTACCATAGTGCTTGTTTTTGAGTTCAAACCTACACATTTTTTTTCAAACAACGAACATTTTCTTTGCAGCAGTTCTCTTGAAAACTGATGAGCGGGCTACTCCTTAAATAAGCTTGTTCCAGGTTTTATTTAGATTCAGTCTTATTATAAATTAACCAAAAAAGAAAGAAAACGAAAGAAAAAAGTTTCAAAAGCTTGCGCAATTATTTTTTTTATTGTAATATTGCATCGTGAATAATTTCACAATATTTCAAAACCCAAAACCCAAAACAACATGTATCGCGAAAAAAACTTACAAAAAGTAGAGCAGTTTAATGACATTTATGACTTTATTGTCATTGGAGGAGGAGCCACAGGAGTAGGCATTGCTCTGGAAGCATCCACAAGGGGGTATACAACCCTTTTGCTGGAAAAGTCTGATTTTACCAAATCCACTTCCAGCAAAAGCACCAAGCTTTTGCACGGAGGGGTTCGTTACCTGGCACAAGGGGATGTCGCCCTGGTGCGCGAAGCTTGTGTAGAGCGCGGACGTTTGCTTAAAAACGCTCCCCACCTTACCAAAAACCAGGCTTTTGTCATTCCTACTTTTGGCTGGTTTGATGAACTGAAGTTTACCGTAGGACTGAAAATGTATGATATGCTGGCAGGAACCTACAGCATAGGGCGCTCGCACAGGGTTTCCAAAAAGAAAGCCCTGGAGAAAATTCCCACCATGAAACCGGATATCATTACAGCCGGTGTTATATATCACGACGGGCAGTTCGATGACAGCCGCATGGCAGTAAACGTGCTGCAGTCAGCATCAGAGAATGGAGCCCATATCCTTAATTATGCCAGTGTGAAAAACCTCACCAAGGGAGAAAATAACCAGGTGAATGGGGTTGTTTTTGAAGATCTGGAAACCGGGAAAGATTATACTGTTAAAGGGAAAGCGATTATCAATGCCACGGGTGTATTTGCTGATTCGGTCTTGCAAATGGACAAGCCCGGTGCCGAAAAAACCATCCGTCCCAGTCAGGGTGTTCACGTAGTACTGGATAAAACTTTCTTGCCTGGTGATCATGCTATCATGATTCCTGAAACCGATGATGGCAGGGTCCTTTTCGCTGTGCCATGGCATGGTAAGGTAGTAGTGGGTACTACCGATACTCCGGTTGATAGTGCTTCTCTTGAGCCCGTAGCACTGGAGGAAGAGATTAAGTTCATTTTGTCTACAGCCGGAAAATACATGACCAAAACTCCTAAACGTTCAGATGTGCTGAGTATTTTTGCCGGTTTGAGACCGCTTGCTGCACCCAAAGCAGGAAGCTCCAAAACCAAAGAAATTTCCCGTAGCCATAAGATTGTAGTATCCGATTCTCAGCTCTTTACCATGGTAGGGGGGAAGTGGACTACTTTCCGCCGCATGGCCCAGGATATGGTAGAAAAAGTAGAGAAAGTGAAGAGATGGAAGCAAACCGAATCCAAAACCAAAAAGCTCAAAATTCACGGCTACAAAAAAGATGTTGACCTTAATGATCCCTTGTATGTTTATGGTACTGATAAGGAAAAGATGCTGGAGCTGGCACAGAAAGAACAAGGACTGGATCAGCTACTCAGCGAATCGCTGCAATTGATAAAAACTCAGGTAGTATGGGCGGTAAGAGAAGAGATGGCGCGCACGCTGGAGGATGTGCTGGCACGCCGCACCCGTTGCCTGTTTCTCAATGCTCCGGAAACCATGCGCATAGCGCCGGAAGTTGCCTCGATTATTGCCGCTGAGCTCGGCAAAGACAAAGCATGGGAAGAAAAACAGGTGGCTGATTTTCTGGCCATGGCCAACAATTATGTTTGTTGTGACCATCTGAAATCCAATTAAAATAGTTGTCAAAATCCAATATTTCAAAAACCTTTTTAACAAACACACACATGGAACAATTTATTTTAGCATTAGATCAGGGAACTACCAGCTCGCGTGCTTTGCTTTTTGACAAGGCAGGAAACATCCGCTCGGTAGCACAAAAAGAATTTCAACAGATTTTCCCCAAGCCAGGCTGGGTGGAACATGACCCCAACGAAATCTGGTCATCACAGGTATCTGTGGCTGCTGAAGCCATGTCCAAAATGGGCATCAACGGAACGTATATCGCCGGTATAGGCATTACCAACCAGCGCGAAACCACCATCGTATGGGACAAGCGCACAGGTGAACCAGTGCACAATGCCATTGTCTGGCAGGACAGGCGTACTTCAGGTTATTGCGATGAGTTGAAGGACAGAGGTCTTGCGGAAACCATCCGTGAAAAAACCGGTTTGGTCATCGATGCCTATTTCAGTGGAACCAAAATCAAGTGGATTCTTGACAACGTAAAAGGTGCCCGTGAAAAGGCCAAACGGGGTGAACTGGCTTTCGGTACAGTGGACAGCTGGCTTATCTGGAAGCTGACCCAGGGCCGTACGCACATTACCGACGTTACCAATGCCAGCCGTACCATGTTGTACAACATCAAAAAACTGGACTGGGATGAAGAAATGCTGGAGCTGATGGATATCCCCAAATCCATGATGCCGCAGGTAAAATCATCCAGTGAAATTTATGACCATACCAACACCACTTTCTTCGCTTCGAAAGTACCCATTGCAGGGATTGCCGGTGACCAGCAGGCTGCATTGTTCGGGCAGATGTGTACCGAAGAAGGAATGTCGAAAAATACCTACGGTACAGGCTGCTTTATGCTGCTCAACACCGGTGAGAAACCCTTTATTTCCAAAAACAACCTGGTAACCACCATCGCGTGGCAAATCAACGGCAAAACCACTTATGCCCTGGAAGGAAGTATTTTCATTGGCGGTGCCGTAGTACAGTGGTTGCGCGACGGACTGGGAATCATCAAATCTTCAGCAGACGTAGAGGCTCTGGCCAGACAGGTAGACGACAGCGGCGACCTGTACTTTGTGCCTACTTTTACCGGAATGGGTGCTCCCTACTGGGATCAATACGCCCGCGGTTTGATGGTAGGTATCAGTCGTGGTACCACCCGTGCCCACATTGCCAGGGCAGCGCTGGAAGGGATTGCATTTCAAACCATGGATGTACTCAACGTGATGGAGAAAGATACAGGTATGAAAGCCAAAGAACTCAGGGTTGACGGTGGAGCCTCTGCCAATAACCTGTTGATGCAAATCCAGTCCGATATTATCAACACCAAAGTGGTGCGGCCTAAAGTCATCGAAACCACCGCTTTGGGTGCCGCATACCTGGCAGGGCTGGCAACCGGATTCTGGGAAAGCCTTGATGAAATCAAGCAACAATGGCAACTGGACAAAAGCTTTGAACCCACCTTATCTGCAGAAGAAACTAAGGTGCGCAGAGAGAAATGGGCCGATGCAGTAAACCGTGCCAAAGCCTGGACGAAAGACTAAAAATTATCCAATTTCTGGTGAAAGCATATCAGGCAGATTTTAATTCATAACCAGGTTAAGAACGCTCTGGTTGAATAGAATCAAACCCTGATAATTCAGAGTAAATCATTTTATGGTACTCTGCCTGGTATGCTACACCTTTTTTTTAAGAATACAATCTCTTTAAAAAACTTTCAACCTTTCAAAAAAAAACTATTATGGACAATGCATTAATTTTCGAAGTAATCGGTACAGCCATCCTGATCATTATGGGAGGAGGTGTTGTGGCCAACAGTATCCTGAAAAAATCAAAGGCTGAAGGAGCCGGATGGGTAAACATTGTATTTGGCTGGGGTTTCGGCGTTTTTATAGCCGTTATCGTGGCAGGCCCTCATTCAGGGGCACATATCAACCCTGCCGTTACGGTAGGTCTTGCTACTGCAGGTTTGTTCCCCTGGGCTTCTGTTCCGGGATATATCCTTGCCCAGATTGCAGGTGCGTTTATCGGTGCCTGTATTGTGTATTTCGCTTTCAAACTGCACTTTGATGCCACCGAAGACGAAGGAGCCAAACTGGCGGTTTTTTCTACCATGCCCGCCATTGATAATAAGTTTTACAACATCGTAACGGAAGTAGTGGGTACTTTCATCCTGATTTTTGTGATTTTCTACATTGCTGAGCCACGGTTTGTTTCCAGTGTGGTGGATGGTGAAGTAGCCGGACTGGGCTCGCTGGGTGCACTTCCTGTAGCTTTGCTTGTTGTGGCTATTGGTATGTCGCTGGGGGGGCCTACCGGATATGCCATCAACCCTGCCCGTGACCTTGGTCCGAGGCTGGCTCACGCAGTCTTGCCCATCAAAGGAAAAGGTCCCAGTGGATGGAACTATTTCTGGGTACCTATTGTTGGACCCATCATTGGTGCTGTGCTCGCTGCCTTGTTGTTTGGAGCATTGTAATTTTTATCCGAAATTATTAATTATGATGCGTTTGCATGCCAAAACCGGACCTAAGAGAATTTCTCCAGATGCCCTTTAACAATCCGGTTATTGAAAATGCATCACTTAAAGATATTATCATGAAAAAAATTTTTAAAATATCATTCATTCAGCTTTGTCTGGTTTTGATTACCAGTGGTGTGTTTGCTCAGGGGCAATTCAACGTGAGCATGGATGTAAAAAACATGCACTACTGGAGGGGTCTCAGGGTCAGTGACGGATTTGTTACCGCTCCCATGGTAGGATACTACAACGAAGGATTTGCCGTATTTGCCTGGGGTGGTTTGTCGGTTGATGGTCAATACAAAGAGGTATCGCAAATTGTCAGCTATACCACAGGAAATTTCAATATTACCCTGCTCGATATTTTCAACTTTACCGGAGCTCCCGATGCAGACTATTTCAACTTTCAGGCTGATGAAACCAACCACATTACCGATCTTTCCATCGCGTATGATTTTACGGATAATATTCCGTTGAGACTGATGTTTGCCAGCGTTATTTATGGAAACGATCGCGATTCCAATGGTGACAACCGCTATTCCAGCTATCTGGAAGCTACACTCCCTTTCGTACGCGAAACATTTGTTGTGTCGCCCTATGCTGCGGTAGGATTTGCCCTTAACAGTGCAGATGACAATTCGCTCTATGGCGCCAATGCTTTTGATTTGGTTAATATAGGACTGAGGGTTAGCCGTCCCGTTACCCTGGGAAGCTACACCCTGCCGGTTACCGGTACTCTTGGCTTCAATCCCTCACTCAAACAAGCTTCGGTAGAAATTGCCCTTTCCCTGTTCTGAGAAACGAATGTAAGATAATGTGCCGCGATGCACATGTTTTTGGTAGGACCCCGCAACACATTGCTGTTGCGGGGTTTCTTAAATATAGGAACAAAAGTTTCGCACTATATATAAAATCTTGATTTTGAATATAGTTGAACCCATTCAGGGTTCATAAGTCTTGTTTATCAGTTATCGGTAAATTCCATTTACGGTTATTCAAATTAAACCACTATCGTGGTTATAAGCCTGAAAGGCTTAAATATGAATAGCCGCGGGTTTTAACCCGTGGTAAAATCAATAGCCGTATCTATTAAACAACCCTGAAAGGGTTGAATATCAGCAATGCTTTGATTAATATGTTGTTGTTTGCAAAACCCCAAAATAAGCCTTTGATAAAATATATCATTGTAGAATCATATTATCTTTTTTTATATTTTTGCTTTCCAAATTATTGTTCAACCTAATTCTTTCACCATGATATTCATCAAGGTTTACAGACACAACAGGACAGCTATACGGTTTTTCCTATGGTTGGGAGCAGTATTGTTCTTTCTGGGAACAGGGCTGTTTGTGTATGCCAGATGGTTTGCTGTTGAAGGGAAAGTGACGTTATTTACAGCCAATTATATTACCCTTGCTTTTCAGGGAGTGGTGGCATGGTGGGTAGGCTTGTATGCCATCAGAAATGAAAAGTATTTCGTAGAATGGGACGATGAGGTCATCCGCTGGTGGCTGCCCCGGAGAAAGGAGATAGAGACCTTAAGGATTGCAGACATACGCTCTGTGAGAACGGACAGAAATAAGATTGTGGTGGAGTTGGAAAATACCCAAAAGGAATTCAACCTCAATTTCTTTTTCTATCCTGAACGCAAGATGATTGCCGATAAATTCGAAGGCATCCGGCAGTCTCTTTCTTAACCTCAATCCCGCATCCCTTCGGTCGCGGGACTCCGCTTTGCTTCGCCTCAATCCCGCTTCATTTCAGTTGCCGGACTAAGCTTTGCTCAGCCTCAATCTCAATCTTAACCTTAATTTTACTACCTTTGCGCCTTAAAAAAACACGTAAAAAAGATGATGAGATCACATACATGCGGTGAGTTGCGGCTTGCCGATTCCGGAAAAGAAGTGACCCTTTGCGGTTGGGTGCAACGTTCGCGCGATTTGGGGGGGATGACATTTGTTGATTTGCGCGACCGCTACGGCATTACACAACTGGCTTTTAATATGGAAACCCATGCTGACCTTTGCAAAGAGGCCCGCGAACTGGGGCGCGAATTTGTTATCAGCGCCACAGGTCAGGTCATCGAACGCAGCAGCAAAAACAAAAAGAATCCTACCGGTGAAATTGAAATCCTGGTGCAGGAACTCAAAATCCTCAACACCTCTGCTACTCCTCCTTTTACCATCGAGGAAGAAACTGACGGGGGCGACGACCTGCGTATGAAATACCGCTACCTGGATATACGACGCAACAGCGTACGCCAGAATCTGGAGCTGCGCCACAAAATGGCCATTGAAACCAGGAATTATCTCAACCAGTTCAGCTTCATCGAAGTGGAGACTCCGGTGCTGATTAAATCCACTCCCGAGGGAGCCCGCGACTTCCTGGTTCCTTCGCGCATGAATGCCGGGCAGTTTTACGCACTGCCGCAATCTCCCCAGACTTTCAAGCAACTCCTGATGGTAGCCGGTCTCGACCGCTATTTCCAGATTGTGAAGTGCTTCCGCGACGAAGACCTGCGTGCCGACCGCCAGCCCGAATTTACCCAGATCGACTGCGAAATGTCGTTCGTTACCCGCGATGATGTACTGGAAACTTTTGAAGGACTGGCACGCCACCTCTTCAAAGCAGTGAAAGGAATCGAAAACATCACCTTCGACCGCATGAGTTATGCCGATGCCATGAAATATTATGGCAGCGACAAACCTGATACCCGCTTTGGTATGCGCTTCGTGGAGCTCAATGAGCATGCACAGAACAAAGGTTTCAAGGTTTTTGACGATGCAGAACTGGTGGTGGGCATCAATGCTTCAGGCTGTGCCGAATACACCCGTAAACAACTGGATGCTCTTACCGAATGGGTGAAACGCCCTCAAATTGGTGCCACCGGCCTGGTGTATGTGAAGTATAATGAAGACGGAACTTTCAAATCAAGCATCGATAAATTCTTTAACCAGGATCAACTCAAAACCTGGGCCGACGCCATGGACGCCAGGCCGGGAGACCTGTTGCTGATACTGGCCGGCGAAACCGCTCGTGCCCGCAAAGCCCTGGGCGAATTGCGCCTGGAAATGGGCAAACGACTCGAACTACGTGATCCCAACACCTTCTCATGCCTGTGGGTGGTTGACTTTCCGCTATTGGAATGGGATGAGGAATCGCAACGCTTCTTCGCCATGCACCACCCCTTTACCTCACCGCTGAAGGAGGACTTTGAATTGCTTTCCACTGATCCCGGCAAGGTGCGGGCCAACGCCTACGATATGGTCATCAACGGAGTTGAAATAGGAGGAGGATCTATCCGTATTTTCGACAAAGACCTTCAGGCGAAAATGTTTGAAGTACTCGGATTTACTGCCGAAGAGGCCAAGGCACAGTTCGGATTCCTGATGGACGCTTTCCGTTACGGTGCACCTCCCCATGGGGGTGTGGCCTTTGGTTTCGACCGCTGGTGCTCACTCTTTGGGGGTTCAGAATCTATCCGCGACTACATCGCTTTCCCCAAAAACAATTCAGGCCGCGACGTGATGATCGATAGTCCATCACCGGTAGATTTGAAGCAGCTGGAGGAGTTGGGACTTGCTTTGAAAATTAAAAGCGACAAGTAACGAGGGGATATCAAAATCAACAGGAGTGTAATAGTATGTTAAGGACAACAGATGGAAGGTGGCTTTGGTAACCACCCTCCATCTGTCTGTTTTTAGTTTTTGATGATTTTGTGCCTGGATATCTGACCTCCTGAATGTACTTTGATAAAATACATCCCGCTTTTGAATGCTCCTAAATCTAATACAGACTCCTCTGCGGCAGGTTGATACTGTTTCATCATCCGTCCTCTGACATCATAAATGCTGATGAGATTGATGATATTCGGGCTTCTCACTGTAAGGGTGTTCTTCACACTGGTAGGAAATACTTCTGCAACAGGTGTTTTGATTTCGCTTACTTCTGTGGGAGTGCCCACTGCAAAAGAAGTTTCATAGGTGCTTCCCCCGAAGGTTACCGTAACATCATACCAACCCTGGGGCCAATCTGATGTTACCGAAAATTCCCAGTAGGCATGTGCTGTAGCATAATCAATCCCCCAGTTTTGATCCCAGTTCCATGAAACAAAAGTATTGTTCCCCGGGTCTCTGATTACAACACTTGTACGGTCATTGCGTGCAATATCGCGATAAAAGAGCCTTAGAATGAATGGGTCACCAACGTCAAACCATGTTTCTTCATAGGTGTTTTCTATTTCAGGACAATTCTGGTCAAACTGTGTGGTATTGTGCGTAGACAGGCGGTTGATCGTGGGTACAAAATAATCGTGCTGCGCTTCCCACCAGCTTTCTTCATTCATTGCATTACAGGGTCCGGCAAAAGGGTCGATGACATTGTTATCGGGGTCGCGCACTTCAAAGTGCAAATGTGGCCAGTTACTGGCTCCCGAGCTGCCTGCTGCGCCAAGGTATTCGCCTGCTTCCACCGTTTCGCCAAGCCCTTTTCCGGTAATGGCTCCATCTTTAAAATGCCAGTACCAGCTCTGCGAACCATCGGCATGTTCAAGGGCTATACCATTCCAGTTGGGGTTGCCATCAATCGTACAACGCAAATCGAAGTTCCCGTCGCGTTTATCAACAATCACCCCGGGTGCCGCTGCTACAATTTCCATAACCTCCTCCTGCATCCGCTTCCATGGATAGGGCCAAAGGATGTAGTCGGTGCCCTGATGATTACCTGTTGACCAGTCATAAGTGCGGGTACCACAGAAGTAATCCAGCAGATTGTTGCCAGGTTCAGGATCATGATCCACAAGGAAATTGATGGTGTAAAAACCATATTCTTCGAATCCCTCTGCGGCCCTTACAGGTGAGATGAACAGGGGCGGTGAATTGTCTTTAAAAGTAAAGGCGCCGGGGTTTTGGGACAGAATCTTTTTCCGGTTGGCCGCTATACGTTCCATGACGAGTTGCTTCTGTTCTTCAGGGATATCAGATCCCCTTTCAAAGAAGACAGGATGAAACATGGAATGCGAGGGTTTTACCCCAAAAGGGGCGTATACATTAGTGTTCTCCGAAACAAGAGGCTCGATGGCTGTTTGGGCCAGCATCAGCGTCGGAAGTAATACAACAATTAAAAAGGTAAGTTTTTTCATAATCAGTAAAAATTTAGGGTTACTTATACTCATCGGAAAAATCTCAAAATGTCATCAATAATCAGGTTTTCTCTTTAAACAGCATAGTTTGCGGAGGTAAATCCATTTGGGGTTGTTGGCAAAAGGTTGTTTTTATAGTTGTATCTTTGGGCCGTCATTTGCAACTGACAAAAAACGTTGATAGACGGGAGATTTTTTAATAAAAGACTCAAAAAGTACAAATTCATATAAAATATTGTTATGTTTTCCATCAATAACCTTTCTGTTCAATTCAACGGTGATTATTTGTTTGAAGAGGTTTCCTTCATCATCAACAAGCGGGATCGCATCGGATTGGTAGGGAAGAATGGTGCGGGAAAAACCACCATGATGCGCATCATCACCCGGCAAATGGAACCCGAGTCTGGGCTCGTTGTGATTCCTTCGGCGGCCACGGTAGGGTACCTGCCCCAGGAGATGAAGCTGCGCAGCACCAAAACGGTGATTGATGAAACTTTCATGGCTTTTTCGGAGGCCAACGAACTGGAAGCCCGCATTGAGAAGTACACCCTTGAGATTACTGAGCGGGAAGATTATGAGTCGGAATCCTACCACAAGCTGGCCGAAAAATTAGCCTTTGCCAACGAACGGTTTGCTTTGATTGGCGGCGCCACACAACAGGCCCGTGCCGAGAAGGTTTTGCTGGGACTGGGTTTTGAGCACAAGG
>JAABSE010000047.1 GCA_011390575.1 Sphingobacteriia bacterium | reverse complement strand
AAACTTTCATTTTTATCAGATTTTCATATTTTATCCCTTTTTGCTTTATGTTTTTTATTCGCAATCGTTTGCGGTACTTACATAAAAAAAAACCAGAAAAACCAGACAGCGCTGGACGCTTTCATCATGACATGACAGCTGAACATTTTGAAAACGTTGGTGTAATTCAATCGTATTATAAGAACTTTTCCTCTTGTAACAAGGGTTTGCCAGATTACCCAGCGCCGCCCGGTTCATGGTTTGGAAAAAAAGGATGCAGCAAAGGTAAAAGTTTTATTGAACTACACAATGTTAAAATTACTTTTTTCTTGCTTTTTTATATTTTTTCCTACTTACAGGTTGTAACTTCAAACATCAGGCTGTTTTAATTTATCGTTTTATTTTATTTAAGAGTGCTATATCTAACTTTAAAAAAGTCAGGGCATTTTACATTCCTTAGTTTACGCATGAGTTGGATAATAAATGGGGAAATTAATGCATTTGAAAATCCTGCCTTTAAAGTCATAAAAAAACTTTTCAACAAATTCACCTATCATGTTGCTTATTAAGCACTTATAACACCTATAAATTTTCTTTGCTAAAGTAAAAACAGTTAAATCTCCGTTTTTATGCCCCTAAAACAGACTTCTGTTATCCATAAGCCCAATTAAAGGTGGTAAGAGGAAATTTTTATCTGAACTGATTTTCTTAATATTGCCAATAGAGAAAAACCAAAACCGTTTTTTGCAAAGGTGCAATCACCAGGGCATTATGAAAAGAAATATGGATTTACCGAAAAGAAATTTCAGAAAGACATCTTTTGTCGTGCCCACCCATTACTTTAGCAACCTGAAAACATTACACACAATCCGAAACACGAATAAGTCAATGAGAACCAACCTGCTGAAAATACAAAGGATTGCTACGGGTATCTCACAGCTTTTTACAGCTATGGATAAAGGATTTGCTAAGGTAGAATCAGATTTAACCTTATTGACACGGTTTCGTCATATTTGTTATGATGCCAACGACAAACTTGAAGTGGCCTTGCACCAGCTCAAGAGGTTTGAATCGATTGCTGACACTGAATTTCCCAACAAAGAAATTGCAGATCAGGTTCATTATGAGGTTAGTATTGAATTATTGAATATCCGCGAGATCGTCAGCAACAATATTCTGATGATTACCGATTATATCAATGAATTTTCCGATTTATGGGAAAAAACGTTTTCCCTGGTTGCCCTGCAGAAATTCAGGCACCTGCTCATCAATGAATTCAATCTTCTTAACAAAGAGATAGAACTCCTTGCCATGCAAGAACTCTTTGAAAAAAGACAGGAAGTATTGAAAGGAGCGAATAAGGCAAAAATCGGAAATGATAAGTTCTGATGGTCTTACACCTTCTCTATTATCATAAGCGGATCACCCTTTTTTACTTTATCTCCGTTTTCTAAAAGGATTTTTATGATTTTACAAGCAAAAGGAGCCTGTATTTCATTAAACAGTTTCATGGCTTCAAGGATGCATATGGGCTGGCCACTTTCTACAATATCCCCCGGCTTTACAAAAGGTTCCGAATTTTCGTTGGCAGCCTTGTAATATGTACCTGCCATAATTGCTTTTATTGTTTCGCCGGTTGCTCCGGGCGTCTCCACTACTTGCGGAGGTGCTGCAGAACGAGGTTCTTCTGATATGGGTTTTGCGGGTGTAGCAGATGCAGTAGATTCCCAAAGAGCCTGCTTATGAGACATTGTACTTCCATTTCCATTGCCCGATAGTAATGACAAATTAAAATCCCCTTTCCTGATAACCAATTCATTAAGTTGCAGAGCAGAAGCCTTATCCAGAATAGAGTTGATACCGGCATAATCGTCCGCATGGAGCATCTGGTCGGGTAATTGTCCCGTTGTCTTTTTGTCAGTTGTTTCTGTATCTGCTGGTTTGATTTTTTGTTCCAGTACTTCGATTTCAACGTCGGCAGGTGATTTGGGCCTTTCCCCTTCCGGGAGGGCTCTCCATTTAAAAAACTCCATGGCTATCTCCGGAAAAAGGCACCAGGAGAGAATATCCTCCTCATCATGAATCAACTCAGGTTGTGATATAGATTTGGCTGCATTGGGCAGTACACTTTTGAGATCATCAGCAGGTCGGTGCTCAATGGGTTTTTCATCTCCAAGGATTTTTTTGATGAATTCAGGTTTAATGGGTGCAGGAGAGCGTCCGTACATCCCTTTCACATAATTTTTTACCTCCTGCGGAACCAGTTTGTAACGTTCACCGGCTAAAACATTCATTACCGCCTGTGTGCCAACAATCTGGCTGGTAGGAGTTACCAGTGGTGGAAAGCCTAAATCTTCTCTCACTCTGGTGACCTCTTCCAGTGCCTCCTCCAGCTTATCCAGAGCATCCTGTTGTTCGAGCTGAGACCGGAAATTAGAGATCATCCCTCCGGGAATCTGATGGATCAGAATTTCAGCGTCAATGGGAGGTTCATATCCCCTCCCCTTGGAGCGTGAAGGTGTAAGTCGGGCGAAATAGCGATCCACTTCCCGGATGGCGTCTTTATCCAGGTTGACCTCATATTCTGTTTCCGAAAAAATGGCATGCATGGTTTGCACAGGAGGTTGTGAAGAAAAACCGGCCATGGAGGCCACAGCACAATCAATGGCGCCTGCTCCGGCCCTTACTCCATCCAGGTAGGCTGTTTCGGCCATACCGCTGGTGGCATGACAATGCAGTTGTATGGGTATATCTGTTTCCTTTCGTAGGGCACTCACCAGTTGCTTCGATTGAACCGGAGAAAGAATGCCTGCCATATCTTTGATACAAAGGGAATCAATGCCCAGCTGTACCTGCTCTTTGGCATACTGTACATACTTTTCAACCGTATGTGCAGGACTGGTGGTATACGACAACACTCCCTGTGCATGGGCCCCGTGTCTTTTTACAGATTTAATGGCCGCTTCCAGGTTGCGGGTATCATTGAGTGCATCAAAAACCCTGAAAATATCAATACCATTATGATGAGCGGTTTGAATAAAACGGTCAAGCAAATCATCGGGGTAATTCTTGTATCCAACGATATTCTGTCCTCTCAGTAGCATCTGCAATGGGGTGTGTTTTGCATGGGTCTTGATTTGTCGAAGTCTTTCCCATGGGTTTTCGCGCAAAAACCTCAGGCATACATCAAATGTGGCACCGCCCCATACTTCCAGTGAGTAATAACCTACCCGGTCAATTACATCGATGATATCAATTATATCTTTCGTTCTCATGCGTGTGGCCCAGAGTGATTGATGCCCGTCGCGCAGGGTGGTATCGGTAATTCTTAATACTTTGCTCTCCATGTACTGATTGTAAAGTTTAATTGAGTTGAGTTGATGATGTATTAATGTTTTATTCGGGAACTATTTATCCAAAAAATCAATAATCCGGCTTCAGGAAGTTTGAAATTTACCTATAGCCGAGTATTTTTCAAATCGTTTTTCCAGCAGTACATCCGTGGGTATATTCACCAATGTTCTGAGGTTCTTCAGAATAGCGTTTTTCACTTCATCGGTTATTTTTTGATAATCTGTATGAGCACCTTCTCCGGGCTCCTGAATGATTTCATCGATAACCTCATGATTAAGCAGTGCATGAGCAGTAATATTAAGTGCTTCCGCTGCATCAGGAGCAAAGCTGGCATCCCGCCAAAGAATAGAGGCACATCCTTCGGGTGAAATCACAGAATAAATAGCATTAGACAGCATTAATATCCTGTCACCTACCCCGATACCCAGGGCTCCGCCACTGCCACCTTCACCAATAACCACGGATACAACAGGTACTTCAAGACTGGCCATTTCGGTGATATTTTTCGCAATGGATTCGGCCTGCCCCCGTTCTTCGGCTTCTATACCGGGGAAGGCACCGGGTGTATCAATAAAAGTGACGACCGGAAGATTAAAACGCTGGGCAAGCTTCATCAATCGCAGTGCCTTACGGTACCCTTCGGGTTTGGCCATGGCAAAATTCCGCTCCACATTTTCAAGGGCACTTTTTCCCTTGTTATGTCCTATAAGCATTACCTTTTGGCATGCAATGGTGGCAAAGCCTCCAATAATTGCGTGATCATCGGAAAAATACCGATCGCCGTGCAATTCCATAAAATCAGAGAAGATATGTTTTATATAATCCTGCAGAACCGGTCTTTCGGGGTGTCTGCTGATTTTTACAATGTCCCAGGCAGTGCGTTGGGATGCAACCTGTTTTCCATTGACTTTCTTTTGGGTTTGTTCTTTTTGGACAAGAACTTTCACTCCAGTATTAACAACCATTTTCGGATAATTTGGTGAATAAAAGATTAGGAAAGTTTAAAAGGTTAGCGGTTATAATAACTAAGTACTTTACTCAGGTATTCTTTAAGGTCTTTTCTGTTGACAATGGCATCGATAAATCCGTGCTCCAGCAGATACTCCGCAGTTTGAAAGTCCTCCGGTAATTTTTCACCTATGGTTTGCTCAATAACCCTCCTTCCGGCAAAGCCGATCACGGCGCCGGGTTCGGCAATATTAAGATCTCCCATCATGGCATAGCTGGCTGTTACGCCTCCTGTAGTAGGGTTGGTGAGAACAGAAATAAATGGTATATCCTTTTTGTTGAGCCGGGCTACACCGGCGCAGGTCTTGGCCATTTGCATCAGCGAAAGCACTCCTTCCTGCATACGGGCACCGCCTGAAGCAGAAAAAACGATGTAAGGAAGGTGGTTGTCATATGCAAAATTAGCGGCCTGGAGGATTTTCTCTCCTGTGCCGCTACCCAGGCTGCCACCTAAAAACCTGAAATCCATAATCGAGGCCACTGCAGGAATACCGGAAATCTGGCCCCGGCCTGATACCACAGACTCAGAAATGCCGGTCTTCTTTTTATTTTCTTCAATCTTGTCCTTGTAGCTCCCTTTTAAATCTTTGAAATTGAGGGAGTCTACCGGACTGATATCGGTAAACATTTCGTAAAAAGTGCCATCGTCAAATAACAATTCAGCCCTCTGATGGGCCGAAATACTACCATGAAAATTGCAGTTGGGGCATACATTGAGATTATTATCCCATTCATCCTGCCAGATATGTGACCCGCATTGTTTACACTTCACCCAGAGGGTGTTTTTTTGTTGCTTTTTTTCTGTAATAGCTTTGCTATACCATGCCATAGATTATTTCCGTTAAGTCATTAACCTGTGCCGTTTAAAACGCAGCAAACAGCCTCTTAAAAGACATATTTATCGGATTTAAACGCAATTCTTTTGTACAAAAATAATTTTACCAGACTTTTTCAAAGATTAAATATACGCTACAGTAGTTGATTAACCAAACTTTTTTTCAATTTCCCAAAATCCTCAAAACTCTTCTTACAATTTACTTACAGGCAAACCAACGAAATAGACGTTTAAAACAAGCACTTTCCTGAGTTAAAGATTTTTCAAATTTTGATGAAAACACACTAAAATACAAATAAAGAAATATTTCTTAATTTATTTCATTTTTATTGTCCGATAATTTCTGAGACATTCAAAGACCAGAGATCTAATCAAATAATTCCGGATATAACATACTTCCAGTAAAATACAGCCCCAAAGTCACAGTAAACCTTTCTGTATTGTTAATAACTTAACTTAACAGGCAATTTTTTATATATCAAACTAGCCGGAAAAAATCTCTTTTGAACCATAAAAATCATGATAAAATCATCATTTTAAGAACATTTGGCCTATTTACAGGAGATCACCACCATCTAAAACAGGTGAATTACGCAAGCCTTCTGTACCTACATTTGAATAGGTATTTTTACCTATTCTAACACAAGAACAATAACGTACAAAGAAAACCACAAAAAACCTGCATGCAAGCAGGCAGCCCATAACAACCAATAATGCTGATTACTATGAAGAAATATATTACTTTCAGTCGAAAAGCTTATCTTCAACACTTTACCTCTCTTCTTTTAGTTTCATTGATAAGCTTAACTGTAGCTTCTCATGCTCAGACCGGGCCTGGTGGAGTGGGAAATGCATTGGGGGTTCAGGATCAACCCATAAACTCCTTATGGCTTGATGCCTCCGTTTTGAATTTGGGAAATGGCTTATCAGTAGCACAATGGCCCGACAGATCGGGGAATGATTTTCATGCCAGCCAGGAAGTTTCAAGCCGTCAACCTGTTTTTCTTCCCGAAGGTGCTTTTAACATTTCCCAACCCGTAGTTCGTTTCACAAGTAATAATCAGAATTTTCTAAATTTCTCAGGAAATACTGTGGTAGGGACCAATTACACCGTTTTCGTAATTGCCGCCAACCGCACCGGCGGCAACCAGTGGGTTATAGGGGGAAGCGGCAGTGGAAACGATAACAATCTTCACTTTGGATGGAATAGCAATACCCGATACAAATACCACCATTGGGGAAATGATTATACCAATATCTCTCTTTTAAATGGCCAGCCTGGAACAGATACTGAAAGTTTTGGTATTATGACATTAATGAATAACAAAGCTCTTGATGACAGAACGGTTTACCAAAACAACCAACTACTGGGAAGTGGCGCTAATCCCGCTGATCTCAATTCCTGGATAGGTGCCGGCATAGGAGGTTTTCCATATGATACAGGAAATTACAGCAATATTGACGTAGCTGAAGTGGTTTTCTACCGTTCGGCTCTCAATGATGCCCAACTACAAATTGTAAATCAGTATTTCAATGTTAAATACAACATTCCCATTGCCAACGATTTGTATACACCGGTAGCCGGGTATAACCATTCCATGGCGGGCATTGGTCGTACTGCCGCAGGAGCCCACAACCAGTCTTCTTCTGATGGGTTTTACCTTACTGCCCTGACAGGTAGTTTGCAGAACGGCAACTTTGTTTTTGCTTCTCACAACAACGCCCCTAATAATCAGGAAAACTTTACCTCTGCTCAAACTCCTTCAGGGGTTGCCCAGCGCTTCAACAGAACATGGAATCTCCACACAACCTCCGGAATCAACTCCCTTCAGTTGGGTTTTGACATTGCCAAGGCAACAGAAGAAGGAAACTTCCCCGGTATGGCAGAAGGGTATGTACTCTTATACAAAAGCACTGAACATGGAAATTTTGAAATCGTAAAACAGGCCCAGGGAATACAAAATGGTTCAAAGGTTTATTTCAATCTGAGTGGTGCAGGCGAAATAAGAGATGGTTTCTACACACTGGGAACCACAAACATTGCCGAAAGCCCACTGGAAGGCAAACCCGGCCAAACCTGGTATACCTTAATGAGTGGAAACTGGGACAACTGGGAAACCTGGACACTGGACCCGGCAGGTGCAATTTCTTACAATCCTCAGCAACTTACTCCTACAACTTCTCCTTCCTCTTTTACCGATCATGTGGTGGTTCTCAACGGCAAAACGGTAAATATCAACACCAATGATAAGCAAAATGCCTCCTTAACAGTAAACGGCCGACTTGATATTAACACCACAACCGGACATGATTTCGGAGAGATTAGAGGGAATGGACGCATTTTATTAAAGGGAGACAATTTCCCTTCCGGTAATGCACACCATTTTATCACCCCCGGCCAGGGTCAGGGCACCGTGATTTACCAGGGCAATAATTACATTCTTGCAGAAGAAAGAACCTTTTTCAATGTAGAGTTGGACCTCAGCAACGAAAACAGCAAAATCATTCTGCTCAACAATTATCATATACAAGGTGATTTGTTGATTAAGAAAGGAGCTTTACAAATCAATGATGACCTTTCAACCCATATCCTGAATCTCACCATTGATAAAAATGTGAAGGTTGAAGCTTTGGGGAAAATTCTAACCGGAGAGGGAGACACCCGTCAGTCTTATCAAATAGGTTCGTATATGCCCGTACAGGATAGCAAACTGTATCACAGCATTTTCCACCAGTTGGAGATAAAAGGTAACCTTACCAACAACGGACACATCCGGTTTACCAACCTGCAGGCGCCTCTCTACGATAAGTTTGCCGCTAATGGTGCAGTTACCGTCACCTTCAGCAATGCATCCAACAATACAGCCATCCTTAATGGCCCCACCCACTTCTACAACCTGATTATTGACAAAGGGGCAGATAAAACCTATCAACTTGAAATTGTATCCTCAACACCTGAAAACTTTCTTCTTTTCGGGGCCAATAAAGCAGGAAGAAACACCCTTTCAGGTCACGACTTTTCGAGTGAGAATCCACAGGTCCGAAAAGCTCTTTGGATCAGAACCGGAACACTAAAACTATCAGGGAAAATTCATATTCCCACTCTATCGGAAGGAAGTTCTGGCGGACAAGCCGGAGGAAACGGAGATTATGCCATCGGACAAAATGCCCGGTTATGGATTGCCTCGCCCGAAGTGATGGTTTATTCTTCTGCCAGCCATCAGAATCAGATTCCCGGATTCGAAAGTGCTGTGAATACAGGGATAACCACCAATGGTTCCAATCAGGCACTTTCCCTTTACGGAGAGTTCAGGATTACAGATGGTTTCTTCGGAACCCGCCAGAGTGCTGGTTTTATTTTCTGGCCACAAGCCAATGCACAGGTAAAAATTGAAGGAGGAACCGTGAATGTCAGCCAGTTTAGAAGTGGTGGCGGACAGGGAGTGGCCTCATACACCCAAACAGGAGGAGTGCTCATTGTAAGGGGAAAAGTAACAGAAGAGGGAGAAGTGTCCGGTAATTATCCCATATTTGGTTTTGAGAGCGAGAATGGAGTCTTTAATATGTCAGGAGGTGAAATCCGTTTTCATGATGTTACTGGTAACTCTGGCAACAATGGATTCTATATTCCATCCACAGAAGGTAATTTTCTCGTCAGTGGAGGAAAAATCACTGTCGATATCCCTTCAGGAAAAACCTTTACTATTAATACAAATGCACCAGTTTATAATGTAGAATTAAAGAGACTCAATGGTAGCGGGCAAATAACGGCAAGTTTGTCCAGAGATTTGCACATCCTTAATGATTTGGTCATTCAGCCCAACACTACACTTACGGCACAAAACCAACAAAGTGATGTTTTTGACCTTTATGTAGGAAGAATTTTTGACTTAAAAGATGGTGGAAAATACCAGGCACACAGCAACACTACGTATTTCAACCGGAATCAGATTAGCCGCATATACGTGCGCAATACCACTAATGCCGGAGAGTTGGTTTTTCACAACCTTCATATCATCAAAGATCAGCCCTGGAACCCTTCTGCGTTCAGAAGTGTAGAAATTCACAGCAACGGTCGAAACGGCGACATTCCACCCATTGTGGTAAACGGAAAACTATGGATCGAAAGAGGTCAGCTTGACCTGAGAACATGGGCTTTTTCTGCCAAAGGAAATGTGGAAGTTTCTGATGGACGGATTTTTTCTTCCATCAGCACCAATCCCGGTCGTCTGATAATGAATGGTCCTGACAGGCAAACCATCAAAGGTTCTTTAAGCAAACAGCTGGACTTTGGTTTTATTGAAGTTAATAATGAACGGGGAGTCAGACTGTTATCGCATATCAACGTTACAAGCTTTTCATTAACCAAAGGAATCATGAACCTGGGAATATACAACATGAAGGTTCACGAACAGATTTATGCTTCTTCAGCCTTTGGCCAGGCACTGATGTTTAAAACCGACGGAAATGCCTCCGACGGAAGTCTGACTCTTTACATTGACTTTGCGCAGGGCAACAACAGTAGCCAGTATCTTTTTCCTCTGGGCACCAACTCGGGTTATACCCCGGTTATTGTATTTCAGGAGGAAAATAATTTAAATCAGGCAGGTTTCGTTACCATCAAACCCGTAGATTCATCTCATCCGGCCACCAAAGATGGGGAAACCAACAATACCATCCCCTACTACTGGGTAGTCAGCACAGAAGAACTCAATGGGCTGCAAGCCACCGACCTGCGCTACAGGTTTGTATGGACAGGCAACATTCACAACAATATGAATCACGGAGCCTGGCTGTGTGACAAAACTTTTAAATGGGATTCATTTAGTAATGTGGTAAATAATTCCAATCTTAACTTCCCCAGCGCTGCCGGCATTACCGGTGATTTTACAGCAGGAAAGAATTCTACCTTCAAAGATCCTACAGTGTATTATTCTACAGCAGGCAGCACCAATTTTAACAACGGCCACAAATGGCATAGCAACAATCGCTGGTCAACTGTGGGGCACTACTCCACAGTGAATGATGGTTCTTTTCCCAAAGCAGGAGATATTGCCATTCTCGGTTTTGGCCTCAGAAATACCAACTCAACTGTCGATGACGCCCAACGGTCGCATTGGTACTTTGCAGATCAGGATATTGAAGTGGCAAAACTGATTTTTGCAGAACATGTAGTAAATTCTAATGGAGATACTGTACCCAGAACCAACTCTTATCTCCCCCAGCTGATTATCAAGGCTGACGACAGAATCGACGTCAAAATAGGTACAGTTGGCGGCACAGGAACTTTCAATGTGCAGGTAGGATGTAAAAACTGCAACCAGAATCCGAACCTTTCAACAGCCAATGTAGCCAACATAACCGGAGATTTTGGAGATTTTGCCAATAGCCCTCTGAGCAGGTTTGATTACGATCTGGTGATGAGTAATAACTCATCGGTTTATCTGCCTGAAACCTTTCCCAGCGTTTACCCCAATGTACACATCAAAGGTGGTAATGGCAACAATCGCACACTGATTTTCCAGAATGATGTTCTCATCAAAAGAGACCTGACCATTCGGGAGGCCGCAACGCTCAGGTTAAGCGACAAAATGCGCGGAGACATTCATGTATTGAGAAATCTTGACATGACCATCAATAATCACGCAGATAAGCTTGAGTTTCCTGAAAAAGGTCCTGGAAGAGTGCTAAGCATTGATGGAGACATTCTGATGAACCACTCCGGTGATATTATCCGTATCAGAGATAATAACAATACCAGTGATAAAGTAGTACATACACTCCGTGTGGGGGGCAGTATCATGCAGGATGAAGGCAGGATAGAATTATGGGGAGGTGCTGGTGCAAGCAGAGACCATGTAGTTCTTGAGCTTACAGGAGGAACAAGTCATGAATATAGACGCACAGGAAGCAATGAGCCCGTGTTTTACAGAATCGTAATGAATAAAAATGCCACCGGCCTGGTTACTTTCAGCTTCCTTAATTCGTTCCAGCTCATGGGACCCACCGACGGTGATGAAAAAGCCCTTACTCTTTTGAGTGGCAGATTAGGCCTAAGAAATTCATCCATCGACCTCACCCTTTCGTCAGGGGGAGCGGATTTCAAAATCCCTGCCGGAAGTGAACTCTGGCTGGGAAGTGGAAGTACCGTTAGAGTAAGCGGAAACAATACCGGTATATGGCTGGATGGCAAACTCACTATCGGCCATGGCGTAAATGCTTTTTTCAATGAAGGACAAAACAATTACATTGAATATACGGCTTCAGGAAATTCTGAAATTGATATCAATTCCGGAAGTTCTACACTGCTGGTGGGTTCTCAGATTCGAAGGTCAACCCAAACGGAAGAAGGTATTCTGAATTTCAGACTCAGGCATGACGGAGCCTATGTGGTTATTGGTACGCAGGCTGGCAATATCCCGGAAAACAACAGGGGTGTTTTAGAAATCCTCAATGCCCAAAGCAACCTGGAGATGTCTCCCAACAGCACCCTTATCATTGCCAATGCACAAAATAACGCCCAGTTTCCATCTTTGTATCTTAGTCCATCGGAATATACCCTGGCCCAGGGAAGCCAAATTCGCATTGGTGACGATAACCACACCCAGTCAGGTCAGGCAATAGGTCTTTTCTCTGAAATACCTTTGCGTAATATTCTCATCCGGAACAGTGGAAGTGTTGATCCAACACTAAAACTCTGGCATAAAGGCATTGTAATTGAAGAAAACCTGGAGATTACTCCCGGAACAGAATTCATGGCAGATGGCTGGAATGTTGAAATAAAAGGCAACTGGACCAACCTCGGCAATTATGTCAGTGGCATAAACACTACTGCGTTCAGTGGCATTGAAAATCAGGAAATAATAGGTGAAACAACCTTCTGGAGCTTCCAGAAAACAACAGCTAATACCCTTCATGTGCGTAACAATCTGGTTGTGGAAAATAATTTTTCTTTGCAGGCTGGAATTTTTAGTGACCATAACAATGAAGTCACAGTCAGGGGCCATGTTGTAAATAATGCCATTCACCAATGGGGAGGAACCGGAGATGGAGTTATCCTGGCTGGCAGCTATCCGCAAAATATGGTCAGTACGGGTGAATGGGGAAAAATCACCATTAACAACCCCTCTGGCGTATTAGTAGAAACCTCCAACCATGAAATCGTTATTAACGATGCTGTGAAACTCATTTCAGGAGTATTCGACATAGGACGTAACCTGCTTTTGCTCAAAGAAAATGCAACATTCATTGAGGGAAACACCTATTCTGAAGGCAATATGGTGCAATCCAACCTTTCTTTTACTGATAATGGAATCAAGAAAATTTTCCCTGCCAATTACACAGGAAGCTTTGTTTACCCCATTGGTTCGATGTTTAAGTATACACCGGTAATTTTAAGTGACCTGTCAACAGGAGCCGGCAGTTTCAGGGTAAAGGCAGCCAATGAAATGCATCCTACCATTATCAATGAAAATGAGGCATGTATGGAAAACAGGAAAAATGCACTGAAATATCACTGGACCTTTGAGGCTGCTGACGGCCTGAGCAACTTTTCAGCCAATGCCAGCATGCAATATTACAGTGAGGATGCTATTTTCACTGCTCCTAATTCACTGGCTGATTATATCACCGCCAGGTTAATAATGGGATCCGACCAATGGAACAAATTTGACCAAAGCAGCTTTGACCCGGTAAATGAGATCATGCATTTTTCTTTCAACGCAGTAGATGCAAGTGGAATCAACGGTGACTATACTGCAGGTGTTAGAGCCGTTTGCGGAGATGCTATCCCTGACAATATCCCGGTTTATATTTCTGTTAATTCAGGCAACTGGAGTGATGCTGCCAACTGGGCGGTATACAATACCGACACCCATCAGCCAGGCCAACCCGGAGTGGATATTCCCACCGGAGGACCACGGGGAGTTATTGCAATCATTGATAACAACACCCAAATCACTATGGATCAAAACTTTATCAATAATTACAGAACCATCATCAATGGTGTACTGGATGTAAACACTTCTTACGCGCAGCGCATAGGGATTGTAGAAGGTAGCGGAGAGCTTTATACCCAGAGAGGTGATCTTCCTGCTGCAGTCTACGATTATTTTATCCAGCAGGAAGGCAGTATTTTTCATTTTGGTGGTAATACTGACTATGATGTACTAAACCAACTACCCATGGTTAATAATGTCAGGTTTTCTGGTACAGGCCAGAGAAGACTGCCAAATATTGACTTTTTAGTCCGGGAAAATTTTGAAATAGATGGTTCTGATGACCTTTACATCATCAACGAACATAACCGAAAAATGACTGTGAAAGGAGATATGATCTTTAACAATGGTGTGTTTGTAGCCGGATATGGCAATTCTCAGGTCATTCTTGACGGCCAGGAAAGGCAAACGATGAAAGGGAATAAATCATTTATCGGTGACAACAGTTTCTGGAGACTTGAAGTTAACAATCCAGCCAACATTACCCTTGAAAATCCCATCAACATAAAAGAACAACTTGCCCTGAAGGCGGGAATTATTAACAGCCATTCACATAGTGTCAGCGTTACCAATCCTGCTCTGAACGCCATTACAGGATTTTCCACCAGCAGTTATGTCGCCGGCCCGTTAACCCGAACCCTTTCAGGTGTGATGCAGAAATACACTTTCCCCACCGGCAATAGCCAGCAGTATAGGAATGCTTCCATTTTCACGGTAACCCACATGTTCAACCAACCCTTTACCATTGAGTATTTTGGTCAGAATCCTACCCAGGCCGGAATGGATTCATATGAATATGACAGCGAGCTGGAAAGTGTAAACAATCGCGAATACTGGAGAGTAGAAGGCCCATCAGGGAGTGAAGCCCAGGTAGAACTAAGCTGGGGACTGGGAAGTGGTGTGCCGGAAGTTGAACCAGATATGCTTGAACAACACATGGCAATAGCCATTTGGGACAATACTTTATGGAGAAGTATGGGCCAGTCTGTTGCCAACGCATCCAATAATGGAACCGGTACCGTTTTATCACTCAACACCCTTTCTTTTGCCGATAAGTCCTCCAGCAGGTTTGTCACTACCGCCTCAACGGACAGAGAAAACCTTCCACTGCCCATTGAGTTGCTCAGCTTCACTGCCAGCAAAGCCGGCAACCAAGTGGACCTAGAGTGGGCTACAGCGGCTGAGATCAACAACGACTTTTTCACCATTGAGCGCAGCCGCAACGGGATAGACTATGAAGTGGTTACCATCATTCCCAGTAAAGCTCCAAACGGCCACAGCAACACAGTATTGCTCTATAACACTGTTGACCTGCAGCCTTTGAAAGGACTCACCTATTACCGGTTAAAGCAAACTGACTTTGACGGTAGTTTTGAATACAGTGATCCTGTTTCTGTAAACTTTGATGAAGATGATACCAATGTTTCCTTTAATGTATTTCCCAACCCTAACAGTGGGGTTTCATTCAGAATGGTTCTTAATGGACTGGCAGCCAATGAAACAATGGAAGTAGTAGTTGCAGATCTCTCTGGTCGCAGCGTATACTCAACACGGATGCAATCAGACTTTAACGGAAATCTGGGGGCTTTCATTGTACCCAATGGAAGAATGTCCAAAGGGGTTTACATGGTTACGGTAGCCGGAAAATCAGGAAGTCATGCCTTAAGATTAATGGTACAATAATTCATTCCCATCAAAACTTACAGAGGCCCGGGCAAGGTGTTTTACAACCTTACCTGGGCCTCTCCTGATGAAACAGGTAGACTAATTCGGAATCCCGTATAGTCATGTTTGCTGCCCCGCCATCCTGTTACCACCTCCACGTTCAGCAACAGAAATATCTGGCTCAAACCATACCCGGCTTCAAAGTAAGGTTTTTCGGACGGGAGAGCAAGGGCATTGAAAAAGAGTTTCTCCCGCATCAGGGTTCTGGATAGCCAGGGTAGTCTCTTTACCAGTATGCGTGCATGCTCGTACTGGAGATGCCCCTGAAAGTATTCGTCTGAAGCATTGTAACGATACAAATCCAGTGTTCGGAATCTGTTGATCGGGCTGCCGTCCATAAATATAAAATCATGACTGGTGGCAATATGTTTGAAGTCGGGAGTGTAAAGCACATCTTTATTAACAAACTTACCTGCCCTGAGGTCATAGGAGAAATTACCCACAAGCCTCACATTAAAGGATTGATTGATGCCAAGTTCCAATTGTCTGAACCGTGTTTCACTCTCCAGCACACCTTTTATACCTTCACGATACTGAAGGCTGAGCGTAGGATAATTAGAATACATCATAACCTTGGATTGGCCCCTTCTCATGTAGTAATGCCGGTGCGTATAACTGAGTTTTCCTTCCAGGGTGAATGAATTATGCGCCGGCATTTCCATCGCTTCCCATCCGGAAATAGCGGGTATATTGGAAGTATATTCATTATCTCCGGGGTTTGTAATATGGAAATCCGAGTTATTCTGCAAAGGCCGTCTGATACTATAATCAGCTGTGGTTTGCAATACAAGGCCGTGCAGCAAATCAAACCGGTGGGAAGCCCTGATGAAATCTTTCTCATACAGTTTCAGAGGATTTAATTTGAAGAAAAGGCTCGCAAAAGCGTTGATAGTGGGGTCTAATCCTTGCTGGGTCGCAAAATCGGTGGTACTTCTTCCGGCAGCCAGGTTCACACTGGCTCTTTTGAAGGGATGATATAAATAATTCGTGGTAACATGGGCATTGAATCTTTCGCGCGAAAAAGCCCAGCTGGCATTACCGGTGGCAGTAAACCGTCTGTCTCCGGGCGCATTGTGCACCAGGTTGAGTCTTTGCGACATGACCAAGCCATCCACTGTATTGAAATCCCAGGCAGAAAGCCCCACGAATCCATTTTGACGCAAATGCCAATTTTCTGCCAGGTCATACCTTCCACCAAAAACCATCTTACGCAACAAAGATCTTTTGGGTTCTTCCTTTTCCTCATCATCGCCATCCTCCTGTTCCTGAAAACTTTCCAGCTCTTCCGGCGTAAGAGGCACCGGTCGGTTATGCTGCCAGTAATCTGCCGTTCGTACCCTGGCGCTGTCATCTATTTCCATGGAAAACTCTCTGATTTCCAGAGAAGGTCTGGGAGTTGCGGCCTTTGTCTCTCGCCTGATGAGCCTGTTGAGGGTTCTCATTTCGCGGTTGGTAAGGTCTTGTTTGGCCATAAGCTCATCAATGCGTTGCTGTCTTCGGGTTTGAGGCTGCAGAGATTGGCGTATTGCTATCTCCGGCCTGTCTTCCCTGCTTTCTAAAGTCCCGGCTCTTTGCCCCTGAAGAAGGAAAAGGTCTGATCCGTCCTTCATCCGCTCCACATAAAATTCGTGATTCAAATCCGGATTGAGTGTGATAGAATAATCACTTACCGAAGCCATATACTTGTAATTGAGCTCCAGTCCCATGACCGATACCTCGATATCGAAATCATGGCTAACGGGCATCCATACGTTATCGGCCACAGGATTGTATTGCTGACGTATTCCGATAGAAAATAAAGATTGTTCCACAGTTAAGTCAACAGAGTGCAAGCTCCAGGAACCATCTTTTATGAAAATATAGCCGGAATACAGATCGGGCCCGTTTCGCCGGGGAATCACCTTTATGCGGTTTACCTGATGTCCGTTTTCCATAAAAGCCCCCGCCAGTTCAAACCGATACACCTGGAAAGCACTGCGGCTGAGGGGTGAGATAATACCGTTGATATCACGGTAAAGGCTCATAGAAACAAACATCATAGGACTGGTTTGATTGTCACTTCCTGAGCTACGGGTCGAAAGAACCCTGGTTTCGAGATTATTGGGCAAAGAAAATTGGATCTCCGAAATGGTTTCAGAAACAAAATACCGATCCTGTTCTATACCTTCGCGCTCCATTTGTCTGCGCACAAGAGCGGGAATTTTGGTAAGAACTCCCGTACCTTTGAGATACACCCTGCTGCTGTATTCCGACACCTGATTCAGGTAATACTCCCTCAAACCGATGGCGCGACGCATAATGTAATAGGCTGGATCTTCACCACTGGCAGTTACTACTACTTCGGGTAAGGCATACTGTTGCTCTTCAAGCACGATATTCACCTCTTTAAAATCCTCCCCCACAGTTATTTGAAGCACCTGCGTCTGGTAACCCAAATACTGGAACCGAACCTCATAATTACCTTTATTCAGTTGTAATTCGTAGTGTCCATCAAAATTGGCAGTAGTGCCACGGTGAATTTCTGCTATATACACGGTAGCAAAGGGAACAGCTTCACCTTCCGGGTTGGTAATGGTTCCGCGAATCCCGGCTGAAAATGCAGAAAGATGAACAAACAGAACGCAGAAGAAAAAGATCAATTTCAGGGAAGAGGAAACATTCATAAGGATAATATTTGATTTTTCGTTGACACCGATGCAAGGATTTTGTACTTTCGTAAGACGACCATAAACAAAATATGTTACAATGAAGATACTAAACACCCAACAAATACGCAAAGCCGATCAATATACCATCGAAAACGAGCCCATTGCCTCCATTGATTTAATGGAGAGGGCTTCCAAAGCTTTTTTTGATGCCATCAAGCCCCGGTTGAAAAAACAGGATATCATCAGGGTATTTTGTGGGATGGGCAACAATGGTGGCGATGGATTGGCGGTTTCGCGCATGCTGGTTCTTTCCGGTTACGAAGTACACACTTATAAGATTGTCCATTCCGACAAAGCCTCTCCCGATTTTCAAACCAACGAAAAACGATTAAAAAAGCTCAAAAGGGCTCATTTTCATGAAGTGCAGAAAAAAGAGGAATTTCCGGCCATTGAACCTGGCGATATCGTTATCGATGCCGTTTTTGGCAGCGGTCTTACCCGCCCGCTGGAAGGATTCCCTGCCGAAGTAATCAAGCACCTCAACGCATCTGAAGGCATTCGCATAGCTTTGGATTTGCCTTCGGGATTATTTGCTGAAGACAATACCGGAAATATCGGCGATAATATCTTTAAGGCGCAATACACATACACCTTTCAGTTGCCCAAACTTTCCTTTATGTTTGCTGAAAACGCCGAATATTTGGGTCAGTGGCAAATTCTCAATATTGGTTTGAGCAAAACGTTTATTGATCAGGAAGAAACCCCGTGGCATTTCTTGCTGGATGTTGATTTGAAACCTCATTATCAATACCGCAATAAGTTTGATCACAAGGGCACTTTCGGCCATGGACTGCTCATTGCCGGCAGCTACGGCAAAAGCGGAGCAGCCTTGCTTTCAGCCAGGGCAGCTTTGCAAATGGGTCCGGGGTTGGTTACGACGCATGTTCCGCGTGCCAATTACACCATACAGCAGTTGGGGTTGCCTGAGGGGATGGTTTCAATTGACGAAGATGAGAGTCATTTTACCGGCATCAAGGACATTGGCCCATACAGTGCCATAGCCATAGGTCCGGGACTGGGCAAAGAGCCGCAAACACAAAATGCCCTGAAAATGCTCATCCAGAATGCTACACGCCCCATGGTGCTGGATGCCGACGCCCTGAATATCCTGGCAGAAAACCCCACATGGATTTCCTTCCTGCCTGCAGGGAGCATCCTTACCCCTCATGTGGGTGAACTGGAAAGGCTGGCCGGAAAAAGCGGCAGCGGTTGGGAAAGACTGGAAAGGGCGCGGGAAATGGCCTTTCGGTTTAAATGCTACGTAGTACTCAAAGGAGCACATACTGCCGTGGTATGCCCCGACAAACAGGTTATTTTCAACAGTACCGGCAATCCGGGCATGGCCAAAGGAGGTTCGGGCGATGTGCTCACCGGGATGATCCTGGGATTGCTCACACAAGGATATTCTCCCCTCTTCAGCTGCATGGCAGGAGTTTATCTGCATGGATTATCCGCCGACCTGGCCGCCCGGAAGAAGCCTATGGAGAGTCTGATGGCTACTGATATCATTAATTTTATCCCCAGGGCTTTGGGGAACGTGTTTTACTAAAGTTTCCCATTTATAAATTATGTTGACATTCAACCCTTTCAGGGTTGTTTAATAGATACTGCATTTTTCACCACGGGTTAAAACCCGCGGTTATTCATATTTAAGCCTTTCAGGCTTATAACCACGATAGTGGTTTAATATGAATATGATTATCCGCAATCTTGCCACTATTACTGCATTTTGTTATGCATGGAATCTTATCCATTGCCGTTAGTTTTAACTGATGGAACTAAATCTTGAAGCTTCCGACGGGACTTTAGTCCCATTTGCCATCAACCCAAGGTAGTAATTGCGCTGTCCTCAAATGACGTTCACCTCTCATGGCTTCTGCACAGCGCTTTTTTTCCTGCCTTCTTTAAACCGTCGGCTAAAGCACGACGGCAATAGATACTTGCCAGATTTAGCAAATCAAAGTAATTCTACTTGAGCTCAACAATAACCTGATTTTAACAAAACAAGAACTGCATAAAAAAATTGCAACTGGTAAGAAAGCGGATATTCACAAATTTGGATAACCGTAAATGTAATTTACGGATTACTGATAAATAACCATTAAAAAAAACAGACAAAAAAAAGCCCACCTTGAAAGGGAGGGCTTTTTTCATTTCTGAATTAAAATCATTAGTTCAGTTGATGTTCAACCGTAATAATTTCCATTCCTTTACGGATAGCGTCTTCGTTGAGAGGAATCAGATGGTGGTAGCGCTCGGGCAATACCTTCTGCAATCCTTTGATCACATTCTCCATATCAATGATGGGCTTGATTTTCAGAAAACCACCAATAACGATCATGTTGAACACTTTTGTATTGTTCATTTTCACGGATTCGTCATACGCATTGATAACACAGATGTTGATATCTTTCCGTTTGGGTTTGCGAATCATACCATTGCTTTCATAGATAAGCAGACCACCGGGTTTTACGGCATCTTCAAATTTATCCATAGAAGGCTGATTGAGTACAATGGCAGTGTCAAAAGTATTCAACACAGGAGAACTGATTTGATCGTCGCTGATAATGGCAGTACAGTTGGCTGTTCCGCCTCTCATTTCAGGTCCGTATGAAGGCATCCAGCTCACTTCTTTTTCCTGCATTACTCCGCTGTAGCAAAGAATTTGCCCCATGGAAAGTACGCCTTGTCCTCCAAATCCGGCTATAATAATTTCTTCGGTCATAACTATTGCTTTTTTTTATTTGTCTTCAGGAACTTTAATATCACCAAGAGGATAGAAAGGAAACATATTTTCTTCCATCCATTTGTTAGATTGAACGGGAGTCATCTTCCAGTTGGAAGGGCAGTTGGAAACGATTTCCACGAAGCAGGTTCCTTTGTTGAGCTTCTGGTATTCCATAGCCTTTTTGATGGCCTTCTTGGCTTTGCGCACGTTGGCAGGTTTGTGCACTGCCTGGCGTGTTACAAAATAAGCACCGGGCAACTGGGCAATCAGTTCGGTGATTTTCAGGGGGCTACCCATGGTTTTGGTATCTCTGCCAAAGGGCGAAGTCGAACTTTTCATCCCTTGCAGTGTCGTGGGAGCCATCTGTCCACCGGTCATGCCATAGATACCATTGTTGATGAAAACAATCAGGATGTTTTCTCCACGGTTGATAGCGTGAATGGTTTCTGCAGTACCAATGGCGGCAAGGTCGCCGTCACCCTGGTAGGTAAAAACGTACTTGTCGGGGAAAACTCTTTTTATCCCCGTAGCCACTGCCGGAGCGCGCCCGTGAGCAGCTTCCTGCATATCCACATTAAAATAGTAATAGGCCAGAACAGAGCAACCTACCGGAGCTACTCCGATGGTTTGTTCCTGGATGCCCATTTCTTCAATTACTTCCGCTAAAATTCTGTGAGCCGTTCCGTGTCCGCATCCCGGGCAATAGTGCAAGATGCGGTCGGTCATGGCTTCTGTTTTCTGGTAAACCAGATTTTCGGGTGTTATGAGATTTTCTGACATGATTATCCTCCAATAATTTTTTGTTCCAAAGCATTAAGAATTTCATCAGGGTTGGGAATCATTCCTCCAAAACGACCAAAATGTTCTACCCTTGTTTTGCCATTGACAGACAGTCTTACATCTTCTATCATCTGGCCGGCGTTCATTTCCACGCACAGGATTCCTTTCACCTTGTCAGCGATTTTGCTGAACGCTTCTGTGGGGAAGGGATAGAGGGTTTGCGGACGCAACAAACCTACTTTGATCCCTTTGGCGCGGGCCATTTCCATGGCTTTGCGTGTGATGCGTGCACAAGAACCGAAAGCGGTAAACAGGTATTCGGCATCGTCGCAATTGATTTCTTCAAACAACACTTCGTTCTTTTCAATTTCACGATACTTGGCCTGTAATCTGAGGTTTACTTTTTCCTGCTCTTCAGCCTGCAATTGCAAAGAGGTAATGAAAGTGGAGGGTTGGTCTTTCTTTTTACCCAGGGTAGCCCAATCGTAATCGGGTTCTACGCGGGGCATCTGCTCAAAAAGCTCTACTTTTTCCATCATCTGGCCAATGATGCCATCCGATTGAATCATAACAGGATTTCTGTATTTAAAAGCCAGTTCAAATCCCAGTTTAACGTAATCTACACTTTCCTGAACCGTAGCAGGAGCCAGTACAATAAGTTTGTAGTCGCCATGGCCGCCACCTTTAACCGACTGGAAATAATCGGACTGTGAAGGCTGAATGGTACCCAGTCCGGGACCACCACGCACAACGTTTACCAATAAACAGGGAAGTTCTGCTCCTGCGATGTAAGAGATTCCCTCCTGCTTCAGGCTCATGCCCGGGCTGGAAGAAGAAGTCATGGCTTTTTTGCCACAACCTGCTGCCCCATAAACCATATTGATGGCAGCGATTTCGCTCTCTGCCTGCAATACAACCATTCCCGTACGATCCTCAGGCTTATTGGCCATAAGATATTCAATCACCTCTGACTGAGGTGTGATGGGATAACCAAAATAAGCATCGGCACCAGCTCTTATAGCTGCTTCGGCCAACGCTTCGTTTCCTTTCATTAATCTTAATTCTTTCATGTTCTTCAGGTAATTTTTGTAACTACATGCTCTTTAATTCGTTATTTTTCCCGGTATACAGTAATTACTGCATCAGGACATACAATTGCACAGTTGGTGCATCCGGTACAATCCGAATTTACCTTGACTGCGTAATGGTACCCCTTTTTATTAACCTCCGGGGCAAGAGCCAATACTTCCTGAGGGCAGGCTGAGACACAAACTTCGCAGCCTTTGCATTTTTCTATGTCGATGACAACATCTCCTCGTTTTGCCATTGTTTGATATGTTTTTTTAGGGTGATAATAAATGATTGTTTTCAGCAGGATTTTAACATGGTTTCCCTGCTGTCGGCAAATCTATAATTATTTATTCAGATTGCTCAAATAATTCTGAAATATTTTTAAGCCAAACTCTTTACAAATCTGATGTTCAGCATCTAACAAAACCCTTACATATAAGAGCTTTTGTTGATAATGCAAGTATTTTTCTTTCATTATTTTTAATGAATCTAAATAAGAGAACTCCGGGGTACATACAGCGATTTTTACTTGTCAAATCTGAATCAATACCTTCGCACAGAGTTACTTTTAAAAAGAAATCTTTATAAATACTAAATTGAAGGATACAACCTTGTTAACTTAAGAGCAAACGAATTTCTTGCCTGTGAAATATCATTTTGTAATTTTGCGTTTTCAATTGACATTTAACTGGCACCCCACTTCAGGATGAAAAAAAGAAAAACCCTCTTATACCGTATACCTCTGAAAATTGTGGGTTACCTGTTATCCCTTGCACTGATTGTGGTTGTGGTATGCAATCTTATCATTGTATTCTCCTCTTATCAATCACACTTCGATGACATAACAGATATTGAACCGCATAAAACAGCCATCGTACTGGGCACCAGTCGTTTTCTTAAATCCGGAAATCCAAATCCTTATTTTCACTACCGCATAAGCGCTGCCGCTGAATTATACCATGCCGGCAAAGTGCAATATCTTATCCTGAGTGGCGATAACCGGGCACAAAACTACAACGAGCCCGAACAAATGCGCCGCGAAATCATCAGGTACGGTGTACCTGACAGTGTGTTGTATCTTGATTATGCCGGACTGCGCACCCTGGACTCTATGGTCAGAAGCAGGGAAGTATTCGGGCAGGACAGTATCATTGTAGTATCACAAAAGTTTCACAACCAAAGAGCCATCTTCCTGGCCAGGACCAAAAATATTAATGCCATTGGTTACAATGCTACCGATCTGGATAAACGACAGGGAATCCGTACCCATGTCAGAGAAGTATTTGCCCGTGTATTGGTGTTTGTTGACCTCATTATGAGAAAGCAACCCCGGCATCTGGGCGAAAAAGTTATCATAGGAGAAGGACAGGAAAGATACAAAAGGTCTGATAGCAAATGATGCGCTAAAAACAATTCAATATTTGTTTAACATAAAATTCAAACATTAACATGGAAGCAACCGAAAAGATTATCAAAGCATTTGAAGACGCAGCAAAACCCATGCGCCCAGGCGAAGCAGCAGAAATGGCCGGTCTGGAAAAGAAAGATGCAGAAAAAGCCATCAAAAAACTCAAAGATCAGGGCGTACTCTTTTCTCCCAAGCGTTGTTATTATGATTTGCAGAAGTAAGTAATATAGTTGCTAAAAATAAAAAGCCTCGCATCAGCGGGGCTTTTTTTATACTCTATTCGCAGTAACCTTTTCAACCAGCTCAAAGAACGGGCTAAGGTTTTGATACAAATTTGATCACACCACCACACTCACACCCACAATCAGCAGCGCCAGTCCACCGGCATAGATAAGCCAGTAGGGTTTTTGTTTTACGGGGTTGCGGCCCCATAAGGCTACTGATACCTTGTACATGAAAGGTCTGTTTTTAGATACAAAGCGATAGATGTGATCCGCAATAAACGTAGCGGGTGGGAAATTCTTATACAGGGGAAACAACCACCGGTACTTCTTGCCATAGCTGAAGGTGCGGAAGGCGGCTCCCGGACCACCATAGATTTTTCCATCCACATCAATGAGTCGTACCGCCTGTTTGAAATAGCGCAGCTCTATATCCGGAAATTTGGGTGCTACCTTTGAATAAGGTTCATAGATAACTTTATCGCCGGAAAATTTTTTCCAGCGCAATACCCAGTAATGGCAAAATCCGCAGTTGCCATCCCAGGCCAGAATGGGCTTGTCGCCTGGTAAGTATTGGGTTTTATCGAGTTTTGTAAACATGGATCAGTAATTTTTTTAATGATCGTATAATTATTTTACGCCCAAATTGTTCAATGCTTTGCGAGAGGGTCGGCGGGTGAGTTCAATCTTTTCTCCGGTAAGTTCCCTGATGACCACCGAAGCAGCCACGCATCCGAAAATGGCAGGCATGTAGCTGATGGTGCCCACAGTGGTTTTTTTGTTGGGTTCGTCAAGCACCGGTATCATGGAAGCCTCATCGATCAATTCGGGTGAGAAAACGGTTTTGAAACCAGCGCGCACTCCAAGGTTTTTAAGCCTTTTCCTGAGCATTCGTGCCAGGTTGCACTGGTAGGTTTCAGAAAAATCAGCCACTTTTACCTGTGTAGGGTCAGTTTTGCCACCGGCCCCCATGCTGCTTATCAGGGGCAAACCGTTCAGGAGTGCCTGGCGGATAAGAAAAATTTTGGGCGACAAAGTATCAATGGCATCTACCACATAATCAAATGGAGTTTCCAGGATTTCATTGGTGCGTTCATCGCGGATAAATTCATCAATAACCGTAAGATCCAGGTCGGGGTTGATATCCATGAGTCTTTGTTCCATCAGGGAGGATTTCCTTTGTCCCACGGTACTGGTAAGAGCCAGCAGCTGCCTGTTGCGGTTGGAGTTTTGAATCCGGTCGCCATCAATAATGGTCATTTTTCCTACACCTGCGCGACAAAGCATTTCGGCGGCATACCCTCCTACCCCGCCCAATCCGGCTACCAGGATATTTGAAGCATTGAGAATTTCTGATTTTTCGTTATCGAGCAGCAGCAAAGTTCGCTCCTGCCAGTTTCTGTCGGTCATTTAAGTGATATGATGAAGTTAAACAATAAGTGCGCGCAAACTATCAGGATGCATGGGTTTGAAAAACCCGGTTGAAATTATCCCGGAGTATCTTTTTGAGCTCTTCCACCTGCATTCCGGTAATCAGAGCTGCTTTGTCATAAACCGATTCAATGGAAATATCCTCATCGTCAGTTTCCAGGAACCAATGCTCCGGTTCTATCTTTCCAATCACCGATTCAGCTTTTGAGCCTTCTTTCCATAATAGTTGTCCAAAGGAGAGCATGCAACCGTGATCAATGATTTGCCTGGCCATTTCATAGCTGCTGTTGAAGCCATGAAAAATCCATGCTTTTTCTGCCCTGAGTTCTTTGCGCAGGCCGAGCAGTTCGCTGTAAGCTTTCACACAATGTATTATCAAGGGTTTGTTGTGGGTTTCAGACAGTTTCACCTGTGCTGCAAATATTTCTTCCTGTAGTTTCCGGTCGGTTTCGGTAACCTTATCAAGACCAGCTTCACCCAAAGCAATACATTGTTTTCGGGCCAGTGCCTTTTCCATGTTTTTCAATTGAGCCAAGGCTTCTTCCCTGCTTTCAATATACCATGGATGTATCCCAACGGAAAACCAGCCATCCGTTTGATTATCTTCCCTCTCAGCAGGAAACTGGTTACGGATACTCCAGACCTTCTCTGTAATTGCCTGCCTTTGGTGGGTATGTATATCGATAAAGGGGTTCTCCATAGCTTTGTTAATTGCTTTTTTTTTGCAAAGGTAAAAGGAAAAAAGAAACCGGATCCAACGGCAGAAATACGGATACAGAAAGCACAAATAACAAGACTCCTCCCCTATCTTTAACCTAATTTGAGAAAACCTTCCTATGAAATGTTTGTTTAAAAGTATTAACTTTACATAAAAGAACCCTATTCTTACCGAATTTTACCCCCTTTAAAACATGCAACAAATTTTACAGAAGATTAATAATGGAGAAGTTGTGTCACGAGCTGGTGCATCAAATCAATATCCCTTTGAACACTTTCTTGAAGATTTTAAATCCCGGATTCAAAATGTATTTCATTCACGTGCTGATATAAACCAGATGGCATTGCAGCGCGGCATGCCACCTTTTGTCATGCGTGAAATCATGAGTGGCAATCCCCTTTCGGTAGCCATTCCTGAAGAATTTGGCGGCAGAGGAGGAAAAACGGAAGAAACGCTGGCTTTGCTTTCTGCGGCCTCCTATGAGTCACTTTCTTTGTCGTTAACCCTGGGCATCAACCTTGCTTTGTTTTTACAGCCGGTAGGCAAATACGCTCAGGCAGAAGTTAAGGAATCTGTTTTCAGCAGATTCATGCAGCAACAAAACATGGGCGGACTCATGATTACCGAGCCCGGACATGGAAGTGATGCACTGAACATGCAAACCTCTTATTCGGAATACAAAGACAGCTACCATCTTCAGGGAACCAAGCATTGGGCCGGCCTGACCGGTTGGGCTGAATACTGGCTGCTAACGGCAAGGGAAAAATCTGCTTCAGGAGATCTGAAAAGAGACATTGATTTCTTTATCTGTGATGTAAATGCTCCTCAGCAGCAGGTTGAAGTTGAAGAGGTATATCAGAACCTGGGTTTGTATCAGATTCCCTATGGCAGGAACAAGCTGGATGTGCGGATTCCCAAAGTTCAAAGACTTATACCTCATACCACAGGAATTAAAATGATGCTTGATCTGTTGCACCGCAGCCGTTTGCAGTTCCCGGGCATGGCTATGGGGTTCATACAAAGACTGCTGGATGAATCTATAGAACACACTCGCAACAGACACATCGGTGGAAAACCTCTGCTGGGTTTCGACCAGGTGCAGGAGCGATTATCAAAGTTGCAGGCATATTATACTATAACGTCTGCCATGTGTGCCAACACGAGTCAAATTAGCGATATCAATGTTGATTTATCTGCCAGGGGTTTCGAAGCCAATTCTATAAAAACCGTGGTTACAGACTTTATGCAGGAAGCAGCCCAGTCGGCCACACAACTATTCGGGGCAGGAGCCTATAAGCTCAATCATATTGCGGGCCGAAGTGTTGTAGACAGTCGTCCCTTTCAGATATTCGAAGGGTCGAACGACATTCTTTACGCACAGATATCGGAAAGTTTTATGAAAATGATGAAAAAATCACAGGAAAGTAATATGTTTCGCTTTCTCAAGAATTTTGACCTTACCTCACGGACAGCATTATTTATGAAGGGGCTTCTCGATTTTCAACTGGATACAAATCTGCCCCAGCGCAAAATGGTTGAACTGGGGCAGGTGTTAAGTCGTATTGTTTCCTGTGAAATGGTATTCAATCTGGGAGACAATGGCTTTCGCCAGGAACTTATTTCCAATGGGTTGAATTTCCTGAAACAAGAAATAACAACCCTGATGAGTAGTTTTAATTATCCCAATAAAGCATTGGTAATAGAAGACTATAAAGATCAAAGCTCATGGCTTGATTACTTTAACAGAAAGTAATCCGGAACACGGAAAAAATCAATCAGGTTATTTGAGAAGCTTTACCTGGATGGCATTCAGCCCTCTGGGGCCTCTTTCGGTTTCAAAAGTTACATGATTTCCTTCTGATACCGGCTCAAGTGTATTGTTGATGTGTACAAAGATGCTTTCCTGAGAGTCGTGATCTTTAATAAAACCATATCCTTTGGAATCATTGAAGAAGGTGATTGTTCCGTTTCTGACGGTTTCTTCTTCAACATGCTCCTTTTTAGGAACACCAATTTCTATGTCTTCAGCATTGACTTTCTTGATCTTGCGGTCGGGATCCGGAGGCGTTGAGCTGATATTTCCATGTTCATCCACATAGGCAAACATATCCTCTACGCTTTTGCCCTTATCTGAATCCATTTTGCGCTCTTCTTTCTTTTTCTCTTTATCCTTCTTCTTTTTTTGCTTCTTCTTTTCGTTTTCCTTTTTGTTAAACGTTTGTTGAGATCTACCCATAGTTTTTTTTTGTCGATTTTAAATTTATAAATGTTACCCTGTTAAGGGTGAATTGATTGCAATGAAATAATCCTTGCTATGATTCTGCGAAAAGTTGCCAAGGCAAAAACGATTGACAGAGAATTCAGTCGGGGATAGTAAAGGACAAAAGTACACTTTTTCCGGGACATCAGCTAATTAAATCTCTGCACGCACTTACTTGAGTCTTTGTATCAATAAAAAACAGAGCCGGCAGCATGGCTCTACGGACATATCTTGTAGTGCTGAGGGTAATGATACCCGATAAATACCGGCCTTTAAGAAATCTTATAAATTTTCATGATATCTTCCAGTATAGATTCAAAATCAATCTTCAGATCAATGAGTTTGCCGGTTTTCACATCAAAGACCCACCCATGCACCTGGAGTCCTCTTTCTTTTACTGCCTTTTGCACAGCGGCTGTTTTTATAACATTGATGCATTGCTCCTGCACGTTAAGCTCAACAAGCCTTTTATAGCGTTGTTCTTCATCTGTTATAGAATCAAGTTCGCCCTGGTGCAGACGATACACATCGCGTATACTCCTCAGCCAGGGATTCAGAATACCCATATCTGCTGACTGCATGGCTGCCTTTACCCCTCCGCAATAGTAATGACCGCAAACCACCGCATGTTTCACTTCAAGGTGTCGTATCGCAAAATTGAGCACCGATTGCACATTAAGGTCCGTATTGGGTACCATATTGGCAATGTTGCGATGCACAAAAACATCTCCCGGGTTCACTCCCATCAATTCTTCTGCCGTTACTCTGCTGTCAGAACATCCGATGTAAAGAACTTCCGGACTTTGCCCTTTGGAGAGATTGTTAAAATAATCCTTGTCAACCTCCAGTTTTTCCTGTATCCATTTTTCATTGTTGGCAAAAATCTGTTTTAAATCCATAGTTTTATCTTTTAAAGTTTACATGTCTACAGCCCAAATATACCAAAAAAAGAAGAATTATCTGTATTTTTGAGCAGAAAGTTAGTTAGTGACGAGTGCAAATTTAACCGCCAACTCCGGAGGAGTGACAGTATTATAGTATAGCAAAGTCGCAAAATAAAATCAGCGCTGCGAAAGAATTGCAATAAAAAGCACTCTGTCGATGACAGCGCAAAAGCAGAAAACGGGGTTGAGACAAGAAAAAAATTCAATTATAAAAACATAACAACCTAAATAACAGACACATGAAAAAATTGTTACCCTCAGGAATTTTATTATTGATGCTCGTATTTGTAACCACCCTACAATCTCAGGACCGGGTTACGGGCCGGAATTTTGCTACCCGCTCTGAAGTGATAG
>JAABSE010000046.1 GCA_011390575.1 Sphingobacteriia bacterium | reverse complement strand
TAATTTATTTGATACATTTTAAATCATAGCACGCTAAAAAAAACTATTGCCATTGACTGTAAGTAAAATTCTGCCTGCTCATCACGATTTAAATGTTCCTTTGTCGATAATAAAAGATATGGATAAAGCTTTTACAGAATTGTATGAAAACGAAAAATCAAAGCACGGAAGTGGAACCTTTACATATGATAATTTTGGCATAAAACTTTGATATTGAGAAAAAACAAATGAACCCCAGCCCATAACAGCAAAATATGATTAATTGCGGTTTCTGTGCGGATAATCAACATTATATCCCGCATCAGCCCAGGTGCTTTTCGACAGGAAAGCACCACGCGTTCCGCAATTAATCATATTTGCGCAACGTTGGCTCTCATTAAAAAGAACAGATATGCGTTTGATTGCAATAATGATTTTGACAGTAATAGTATCTTGTAAAAGTGACTTAGGAGGAGGCAATTTTAATTTTCCAGAAGTCTTGGATACATTACCAAAGACTGAAATTAGATATTCGACCCAAAGCATGAAATCCCCAATTAATGACATTTTAGCGATTGGCGACAAAGACCTTAATCAAATTCGAATAACCAGAGACCAGCCGATAAGTTATGCAGAACCTGCACGATATAAGGACACCTTAATAAATAAATCAGACTTACAGATTTTTGTGGATACTGAGAATTTAGTGACCATTGATTTAGGTTACTATGAAATTTTACCACCAACATTTAATAATGAAAACAGCCCTGAAAAGAAAAATAAAGATTTAGTTCAAGCCTTGAATGTTTATGTGGTTAATAGCAGTGAAAAAACAGCCCACCTGGACCATCAGAGTGCAAGACTTATAATGATACAAGAAGCAAAAGATGAACTTGGCGTTTGGAGACCAATTGAGTTTTGGAAATATCACCGGTCAGGAACACCATATGGAACAATTGAATTAACTCCAGACCAATTTGTAATTTCTAAAATCTTGAAATACGACGGAGAATTTGAAACAGATATCAGGCTTAAATTAAAAAATGGGAAACATATTATTTATTCGGCACCTTTTCGTGGAACAATAAATACTAATCAATTTAATTTACCTGATAGTTTTTATGAAAGGCAGGAATATATGCAAGAAAACATCAGTCTCGACAGGATATTTTTAAACTAAACAGATAACCCATTTCTTGTTAAGAAATAAGATAATAGCGGCAAAGTTATCCCGCTTGCCAGGATTTAGTTCAACATGCATAATAGGAATAAGCACAATGTGCAATAAAGGAGGAATTGCGCAATGGGGGGAATAAGAGGATTAGAGGGCATTTAAAACAAAGTAACAATATAAATGAAAGAAAAGAATCTAATATATCTTGGTATAATTAGTCCAATAGTATTTTGGTTAACAACACTTATATGTGGTTTAATGATTGATGATTATAATCATTTGTCAAATTTGGTGAGTGAACTTGGTGCCCTAAATTCTAAGCCACAATACCTTTTTACAATAGGACTGGTACTTTGCTCTATTCTTAATGTTTTATTTGTTATTGGCCTATACAGAGTTAGCAGATCTAAGAATATTTCTGTTATTCCCGTTGTAGTGCTTTTGTTTTTTTCATTTCTGGCTGGACCAGCAATCTTTCCAATGCCCCTAAGATTACATGGGTTAGTAGGTATCCCTTTTCCTCTAATGATGTTATCTCCTCTATTGGCTCTGATACTTTGGCGAAAATATGAAAATATAATGAAGATCAGACTTGGGGCTGCCATTGGATTTATAATTATGCTGTTGGGTTTTCTCATCTTCATTCCTGATATACTAACTGAGAATTTTGGACTAAAACAACGGTTTTTGTATATGGGATGGACCATATGGTCAGCATATTTAGCATATAGGTATCTTCAGTTAAGTTTAAATCCAATAATAATTAAAGATAAATGAAAGGGCCTCTTACATCACTAATGCAACGAACATCCATGTATTTAATTTGCCCTGTCTGCACGCATCATCTTTTATCTCGGTGGATAATATTGAAGCCCGTAATCCTGCACTTTATACATGCGATAACTGTTATGCTTTATTGTAAGTGAGCCAAAACCAATCAGTTTTAAAATGATGAACTTAGATACATTTCTGAGAGAATTGACAAATTCGGAGTTAGCGGCTTTCGTTCATTGTTTTATTGTCCTGTTAATTGATAATCACTAATTAATACTTTTGCTGAAATGTTTAGTCTGGTTGTCAATTTTCGAATCATGTCAACAGTCAATCTGCGTTTACGATTCAGAATCTCAGAAACCCGACTCTTTCCACCAATCTCAGGAATCAAATCCACCTGTTTAAGATGCATTTCCTCCATTCGTATCTTAATCGCCTCAATTGGGTCGGGAGCTTCGATTGGATAATGTTTGTTTTCATAATCATCAACCATTAATCCAAGTATTTCTAGCTCATCACTCTCCGGAGTACCTGACTTTGCATCGAATATATCTTCTAATCTTTTCAGTGCTGCTCTGTAATCAGCATCCGTTTTAATCGGTTTTAATTCCATAATCACCAATTTTAAATACTATTAGCATCAATTTTGTCATAATCCGAATGAGTACCTATGAACCGGATAAAAGCTAATTGATGTTCAAAATTGAATTTTACGACCAATCGGTACGAGTTGCCTTTTATGTTAAACACGATTCTACTATCTTTTAAGATACTTGCATTAGCATAGCTCTGTTTTACATCATTGGGCGTTTTCCAATCCGAACTCATTGCTGTATCATACCATGTCTTTAGATATTGATCTGAATCAGGATGTTTTTCCCAAAATTCTCTAAGTGTACTTTTTGCAAATATTCTTTTCATGGTTCTCAATCTGAGAACAAATATACGATAAAATTCTCAATTCGGGAACATTTTTTGAGCAGGATGTTTTTTGCATGTTTGGCATCATAGAAATAAGCACAATGTGCAGTAAAATAGGATTTATGCAATGGGGGAATGAGGATGTTGCACCTCATGATAATAAACAAGTTAGCATTTCTACAACAAAACATAAAAACCCTTAGAAATTCGGAATTTCGTACCTTTGGTAGAAACTGATTGCTATGGAATCACTACGTATTGATATCATAAATCCCAAAGCCAAACGACTGATTCAAGACTTGGCGGATATGGAATTAATTAGGATTAGAAAAGAGAAAACAAAATCGGAATTCTCTGAATTACTTGAAAAATTAAGAAGTCAATCTGAGAATGCACCTTCTTTAGAAGAAATAACTAAAGAAGTAGAATCAGTTAGAGCATCCCGATATGAACCGAACCATGACAATAATCATTGACACACACGCGGATGATTATAATTTCGGAGCATGGTAGAACATTTAGTCGTAGTATTGTTGGCGATTTATCCCGCTTTTCATGGGAGTTCTCCACGCATGCGCGGGACAGGCATCTGACCGACTCAATCAAATTATAGACAGATGCAAAGTAAAAAGGTCATTCTGGATACAAACCTTTGGATTAGCTTTTTAATTACAAAAAATTATAGCTTTTTTGACAAATACGTTGATAAACAGAAAGTAACTTGAAAGTATTTTCATTCCAGCGAATGGAGAAATACTGTAATAGATACCCTGATAGTGAACAGAAAGCAATTGAGCATTACCATTCAAATATTGAATTGTCAGAATCTTTTTACTCTATTTTGTCAATCTTTGAAGTTGCATTTAGAAATAGTTTGAATCGTGAACTAACGGAATATTTTGGTGCGAAAGACTGGTATCTTAAGGTGGACCAGGGACGAATTACCCGATATTGCAGAAAACGCCCTGCAACAAGGCATCAAACTCAATAGCCGCAAGGGTTTCATAGGATAGTGACGAAGTTAAATGAAAATTTCGTGCTTTCATAAAAAATTAGTGGAAGGCTACTGGGTTTTTGCCCAAATGTTAGCTAAAAAATATATTTTATGAGATATATAATAATTATTTTAGGTATTATCATCATTTCATGCAATAATGAAAACAATGATTTGGAGCCACAAATCATTGCTGATTTCGGATATGAAATTGACAGTTTAGATTACTTCAAAGTACATTTCACCAATTTCTCGGAAAATGCAAGAAGCTTTTTATGGGACTTTGGTAATGGTGACAGCTCAAACCTTGAAAATCCAACTTACACGTATGCCGGTATGGGCACTTATAATGTAAGCTTAACCGTTTACGGGCCTGACGGAATTAAGAATTCAAAAACACAAAATATCACACTCTATGGCTATACGGATCCCAATAGTATATTGTACGGAAAGCAATCCAAAACGTGGAAACTATGCAGAGTGGGGTCGGCCGTAACACTGGGTCCTAATCCCTCGCAACCTGATTTGTGGTGGGAAGGGTTTTATAATGATGGTTCCAGAACATGCCTTTATAAACATGAATTCATCTTTAATAAAGACGGAACCTTTGAATTTGTGGATCACGGTGTATTCTGGGGAGACCACACTATTTGGCCTCCAGAAGATCCGGTATATGAATCCTGCTTTGAGGTATCATCAAACAACATGGTAGTAAATAATACTGACCTTTCAGCATGGCTTTCCGGTGTCCATAATTACGAATTTCTATATGGCCGCGAAATCATCCTCAGAGGTAAAGGCGCATGGATCGGGTTCCCATACTTAGGCACGTCTTCCAATCACGGAACCAACCTGCCTGATTCGGTAGCTTTTACTGTAAACTTTGAGCAGATGTCATCTTATGATCTCATGACTGTAAATTTTGATCATGGGGAAAATGGTTTTTGGACGTTTCGGTATGTAAGTTATAAAAATTGGCAGGACGAACCCCAACTTATTGAATGATAAAACAATTTGAATCAGGCACTTTACTAATATTGTCAAGTCCTTGATTCGCAGTTATTTCAAAAAGATTTAATCAGGATTAATGTTTTCATCATGCAAAATGTAAGCTACGTAAATCAGAATTTTCTCGCTTCTTGTGTGCAATCAATCCCCCTGTCCCCTTCCGAAATAATCGGAACAGGAATTTTATAAGAGGGAACCACATATTTAACGATATGCTGTAACTTTAATTTTGGTATTAAGTATTAACCTGTAAATATTTTTCAGGACGAGTCAGTTTTTTAAAAATTAGATTTTAGCTTAAATCAGAGAAAGCGTAATAATTAATCAGAATTCATATGACAGAAGCGAGTCAATACATTGTTTGGGGTCTAATACTATTAGTTGTGATTTTAAATGTAGTTGGTATCCATAGACTCATAAAACACTTTAGAGACGATAGAAAAAAAATACTTTTAAACCTGATACTGTTACTGATTATACCAATTTTTTGGAGCTTATTAATAATTTTGATGACAAGAAAACCCAAAGAATCAAAGCTTAAGAGCCACTATAAATATATGGAAGCAGGGTATAAAGGCTGGACGAGATATCAATAAGGATGTTTGACAATTACAAAAATACTAAGAGTCACAGTGCACAATACACAGGAAATATGAGCGGTCTGCAAGAATCCAGCGATTTTCCGCTTCGCTGAGCTCGCCCTTCGTTCCTGGTTTCGGGTTGAAATACATTCATGATTAACTTTTAAACACACACAGCCTGTCCCGATTTTTCTGGAAGAATGATTATTGTAAATCAAACGAAAATATAGCCAGCAATATAAGGCACGTAGCGCTTAAATTATGGTAGAAATCTGTTGTTATGACAAGAATGATTATCTTTGATAGTATCAAATGATAGTATCACATGAAGCCGCCTTACGATATAACAACAAAAATACTAAAGCTAATAACTTCTATATCAGAAAAATTAGGAGAAATTAGTGCCAACCTTATTGATAGACCTTCGCCTCAGTTACGGAAACAAAATAAAATTAAAACCATTCACTCTTCATTAAAAATTGAAGGCAATACACTAACACAGGAGCAAATTACTGCAATTGTTGAGAACAAAAGAGTGATTGGCCCTAAGAAAGATGTATTAGAAGTATTGAACGCAATTAAAGTCTATGATTTATTGACAACTTATAACCCCATATCTTCAAAATCATTTCTTAGCGCACATAAACTATTGATGAATGAATTGATTGAGAAGCCTGGGAGATACAGGAATCAGGGAGTTGGGATTTTTCAGGGAACGAGAGTTGCTCATGTGGCCCCTCCAGCCAAAAATGTTCCGGTTTTAATGGACGACCTTTTCAAATATTTAAAAAACGAAGATGAACTTACTTTAATAAAAAGCTGCGTTTTTCACTATGAGATGGAATTTATCCACCCATTTATGGACGGAAACGGGAGAATGGGAAGATTATGGCACACCGTAATTTTAATGCATGAATATCCTGTATTTGAATTTCTACCTTTTGAAACCTTAATCAGCCAGACGCAACAAGACTATTATAATGCACTGGCTCAAAGCGATAAAGTTGGAAAATCGACTTTGTTTATTGAATATATGCTTGATGTGATTGACAAATCATTAAATGAGTTATTAAGTTTCAACAATAGAATCCTAAAAGATACAGATAGATTGAATTATTTTTCAACCATGGGGAAAAATGAATTTACAAGAAAGGATTATATGAATGTATTTAAGGACATTTCCTCATCAACAGCCAGCAGGGACTTGAAAAAAGGAGTAGAAATGAACTTATTCCACAAAACAGGAAATAAAAATATAACGGTGTATAAATTGACCCGGGAATAAACTCCAGGCCACTAACATGCTATCCCTGATCCCGAAAGGTGGGACCGGTGCTGTGCAGGTTTCTGGGTTTCTGGTTCGCGTTATCTTCTGTATCGGAGGATAGTTTTGAAGCCCGTAATCCTGCGCTGTATATTTGCGAGAACCGTTGTGCTTAATTGTAAGAGAGCCAAAACCAATCAGTTTTAGAATGATGAACTTAGAGACATTTCTGAGAGAATTGACAAATTCGGAGTTAGCAGCTTTCGTTGGATACAGAGGAAGAATGACTATTGGGGAATCAAACCAAAATACAGCCAGTAATACAAGGCGCGCAGCGCTGAAATTATGATAGAAATCTTTATTAACTGAGCCTAATACTGTACAGCTAAGGTCAATGATTGGGAAATATGAGGATATTTTCATTGATGAAGCACAAAGAATCGAGGGGATTGGGCTTGACCTAAAGTAATAGACAAGGAAAATTTTAGAGAGTTTGTTAGAATGGATTAATGCCGGGAAAGTAACGTGCGAAGAAAAATAGTCTTATTTCCATTATATATGCGGAGAAAAATCTGTATATTTAGCGCAAAAAAAAGCTATTAGCAAATGACCAACATTAAATTTAACCCCCCAAAATTTTATGCCGGACTGGTTTTGCTTATCCTGTTCATGGCAAGTGCCTGCAATCTGTTCAATGACAATACGGCTGATGATCCCTACAATGGACTAAGAACCACCTACCGGAAAGACGGAACTTTGAAGGCTGAGGTGGAGTATAAGGATAGTTTGCGACATGGAGTTGCACGCAATTATTACCCCAACGGAAAGGTAAAAATTGAAATGTTCTACGAAAAGGGTGTCAGGCATGGATTGTTGAAATACTATTATGAAAATGGAGATCTTTACCAGGAAACAACGTATGTTTCCGGTAAAATTGAAGGGATTGAGAAAAAGTATTACAAAGGCGGAGCGCTGATGGCCGAAATTCCTTATAAAAATGATAAACCGACGGTGGGGTTAAAAGAGTATAACGAAGAAGGGAAGCTGATCACCAATGATGTAAGGGTGGTTTTCAACCTGGTGGATAAAACCGCCTTCGAAAATAAATATGATTTGGAAATCACCCTGTCAGACAATGCAAGAAATGCCTCATTCAGCAGGGTGATACCCTCTGAAAAGGGGTCTGAAGCGCTTTTGCCCTATGATAATTATACCACACGCGGAAAAGCGGTTGTTCCCTTCTATGTTTCTCCCGGCCGCTCACACATGGAAGAAGTCATTATACGGGCAACCCGCAAAACAAGGTTAAACCATGTCGAGATTTTTGAAGGGAAATACAACCTGGCCATTGAAAACAGAAAGCGTTTTCAATAGTAATCAGGGTTAAGGGTCAAAGTGGATTAGTAACTGTTCACCGCAATGCATCCATCTTTATCTTCAATTCATAACTATCAGGTAAGTATTGAAGTCCACTTGTAACTACTTTCCTGGCACTTGTTTTTCTTCCTGATCTGAAATAGAAGAGTGAAGCGCGTGAGTAGGTCTGTTCTATCTGTCTGAGGATGTTATATTCGATTGCTGTTCCGGGTGGGTGCATATTTTCAAACTCTTCCCGCAACTTTTCAGCCTCTTCAAACTTGCCATCTATGTAATGTGCATTTATTCTGGATAGTAAAACAGACTGATGAAGTGCCTGAAAGTTTTCATTTTGCATGATTGCGTCATACTTTTGGGAATAATGAAGTATCTCCCTGTATATTTCATCCCAGTTCATGGTTCTGCCGTTATTATAGAGGTCACTCACTATGTGATTGAAGAGCATGTCCTTTGTGTTAAAATCATCGGGTTTAAGATGATAGGCTTTTTCCAAATGATCCAAGGCTCCTTTTCCGCCACTATGTGCATACAAAAACAGCGCACTGTTATAATGATAAGCGAAACGAATCTCGTGTTTGATGTGCTGATTGGTAAATCGTTCATCCATCCATTGGTATATTGAGTCGGATAAACTGATATCGTTTTTCTCCCATGCAAGATTCATAAAATCAATTCCCACTGAAATGATTATTTCTTCATTAATATTTGTATCCAGAAACTTTTCCAGATCGGCAAGCAACTGATATGTGTATTCTTCCTTGTATTGTTGTTGTGTGAGTAAAATGGCATTAAAGTTCAATATCATGGCATTGTTTATTACAGAAGGATACAGGACAGAAGATTTTTTAAGAGATTCATAGGCCATTTTATTATCCATTTCATTGGCATGGTTGATTGCCTTATTCCGGTAGAGTGCGCCGATCGCTTTTCCCAAATCTCCTGATTCCTCAGAAAGATAATACTCACTGAAAATTCTGAAGGTACCTTTTTGTGCCAATTCTTGTTGCGATACCATTTTCATTTCAACCAATTCCTGCACAATTTTCTCCTTTTCACGCATGGTAAAAATCCTGTCGGTTCCCTGCAACGGATTGGTGGTTTCAACAACAATGCTCGATTCCTCGGGGTATGCCAGGAGGTAAACATGTTCCGGATGTATCACAACTTCGTAAGGGATATTGTAATAGTCAAAAGCTATGGCATAAAGCACCGAAGCAGTCAGGCAATTGAAGTTCCCTTCGGTAAAAATTTCACTGAAAAGCGGGATATCGGTGTATAGCTTAAAATATTGATCGTGGATTTTATCAAATATAAAAGAGATCTTCTTTTGGTTCTTTCTGGTAAATTTCCTGTGGGTTTTTAATTGATCCAGAAAACTGTAAAAATCATTTTTGTACCGGATAAACTCCTCTTCTTCAATATTCGGATCAGTGGCCATAGCTGCCAAAAACGGATCACATTCTGAATCTGTAGTAATGCAATGAAAGGCTTGATTTTCCAGGTCAGAGTGAAAAGTAAGGTCAGCAATAGTAAACCTGTTGATGGGTGGGTTTTCGGAATAGGAATTCAAACTGAACGCAAGGATCAAAAAAATTGCGAAGGGTAGATTTTTTTGCATATTGAATACATTTAGAAATCAATTGAGCCTGAAACTGAAGGGTGAGAAGGGCCCTCTGTACTATCCGTGCAATGATTTAATCTATCTCCTGAATCCCTTTCATTTCATGTTTATGGGTTACAAATATAACAAATCCTGCAATGTTTTATAAATTTTTTGGGAGTTTTGGTTTGGGTTTTCGGAAGTGCCGGCTTTGGGTTCCTGATGCATTTTACAGGACGCTCAACAGGTGGTTTCTCAGCTCCCGGGTGTTCAGGGCTCCGGTAACATGGCCGTTTTCAATGGTTTTCAGGGGGTAGTCCTTATAGCTTTCTTTTTGCACTTCATATTCAATAAACTGGTCGTAGCGGGCCAAAAGGGGAAATACATTGGGGGTATTTTGTTTCCCGAATAAACTGTTAAAATTCAACGTATTTCTTATCACTTCAGGTGTATTCAATGCCAGCGAAGAAGCCATTTTCCGGTATTTGCTTTGCAGGAAGAGCTCACCCAGCAACGTTCCTGCCATGATGGGAGCGTAAGCTGTTGATGTGTTGTAGATTGCTCTGTGCAGGTTCGTAACCCAGCCGCCAAGGCTGATTCCTGAAGTAAGGATGGTTTGGGATGAAATTTTTCTTACCTGCCGGATTAATTCCTCATTGAGCTTTACGGAGGTGGCAATCATAGCCGTAAAATTGCTGAGTTCCAGCATTTTTTCCTGGTAGTACTTAAGCGGGCAGTTATGGAAAGGGGCTCTGACTACAATTAAATTGGCTTCCGGCATTTTTGCAGAGCGCAAAAAGATGTGAAAGAAAGTGTTTTTGGCCCCTTTTTTAAAATCGAATGGGCGCTCATTGTTGCCATGATGATAGATGATGGTGGGGTACTCACTCCCTTTCCACCGGGCTACACGAAAGGCCGGGTCCAGCTCTCCCACCAGTGTTTTCGCCTTTATTTCATATATTCCCTCGCCTTCAACCGAAGGGATAGTAAGATCAACCCCTGCGACTTGTTCTTCCCATGAGGGGCTTTGAATGCTTTGGGCAAAAAACTTCTTTTTGCCTGCCATCAGAACTCCGGCGGAGGCGGCCAGATTATCGGTGAAAATGTGCTTATTCATGACTTTTTTGATTTTGAAAAATAATGTAGTTGATGAAAAACGGAAGCCATTCCGGTAAAATAAGCTTTGAAAATTTTATGCCATGGCTTCTAAAGACAAGAAAATCAGGCTGTAGAGATGCGCTGCAACCCCGGTTCTGCAGGCAGTGTGTGCGCTTTTATGAAAAATTGCCCGATATCGAACAACATTGGCTTTATTACAGGCTTCTTTTAAGATTATTACGGCTTTAAACAATTGTATTTTGATCGGGTTATTAATGTTGATTGCAGGAATGTTTTCTTATGAACCGGGGCATGACATGGCTGTTGAGAAATGTGTGGATGTTTGTAATTCTTCAAGCAAGGCAAAATATCTATTGTGGAAACAGTTGGCGGTTTTGCCCGTTTTTCGCGGTAAAAGACCTTTGAACTCTAAAATAAAAATAACCCCCAATGAAGATTCATATAACCGAAGATAATCCCACGTTGCTGACAGAAATCAGGAAGGCCTTGCTTTCAGCAGGTTTTGTTTGTGATGCGTCAACTTGTTTTGAACATGCTGTTGAAAAAATCATGCTGTATTCGTATGATGTTTTCCTGGTGGATGTAAATCTACCCGATGGCAGTGGCCTTGACCTGGTAGAAAAGATAAAAGAGAACCAGCCACAATCGGGAATTATCATTGTATCGGCGCGCGACGCAGTGCATCAGAAAATTGAAGGGCTCGACCTGGGGGCCGATGATTATATTGCCAAACCATTTGATATGGCAGAACTCATTGCCCGGGTTCATGCATTGTTTCGCCGCAAAAAACTGGATGGGAACAACAAAATAGTGTATGGGTCAATGGAGGTAGACACACGCAAGAGAGAAGTTGCCATAAAGAACAAATTCATAGAGCTTACACGCAGTGAGTATGATATTCTGCTTTTTTTTCTGTCCAATCCCACCCGGGTATTGACACGGGAAGCCATTGCAGAGCATATTTGGGGCGATAATATGGATATGGCTGATTCTTTTGATTTTATTTATTCTCATATTAAAAATCTGAGGCGAAAAATTACCGGCGCCGGAGCAGCAGACCCCTTAAAATCAGTATATGGTGTGGGGTACAAACTTAATTCATTGAACTGATGACTGACAAGCCCAACAGCAGAGATACCCAGGATTTGCTAAAAAAGTTTTCACGCAGTGTAGTAGTGTGGCTTTTACCTGTGATATTGGTCAGTGGCGTGTTTGGGTATTTAATGATTAAAACCATTTCCTCCGATGAGGTCAACGAATTTCTGACTTATGAAATGGAGCGAATAATCAGGTATAGCAATGTACATAACGATTTGCCCCAATACCAGATGGTGGCAGATATCCTGCCGGGAAAACTGACCGATAAGCCTTTCTTCAGGGATACTTTGATGCTTGAAACCGGCGATATGGAAATGGTTCCTTATCGTGAGCTGCTTTTTCCTATTGAATTCGACAACGACGAATATACCCTTGTTTTACGGCACCTGTTGCTCGATCGCGAATCCGTCATTAAAGGTACTCTATGGGTAACCCTGGGACTGAGCCTGTTGATTTTTATTGTGGTTCTGGGTATTGTACCCATAGTGGCACGCAATGTTTGGCGACCCTTTTATACTTCGCTGGAATTGCTCAAAGGGTTTCACCCCGAGGAACCTTTGCCGCGTTTCCCCAAAAGCGATATTACAGAATTTACTGAAATGAATGATTCTGTGGACAAACTCCTGCAAAGGGTGAGGCAGGATTATCAGAAAGTGCAGGAGTTTAATGATAATACATCCCATGAAATGCAAACACAACTGGCAATCATCAAAGCTACAGCAGAGAATTTATTGTCGGATGATGAGAAATCAATCCCCCGGGATTGGGGAGAGCAAATTAACAAGATACATCATTCAGCTTCGCGTCTGAGCCAGATCCAAAAATCCTTATTGCTCCTCAGCCGCATAAGCAACCGTGAGTTTGTCAATCTCCAATGGATCGATCTGAAAAAGCACCTGGAAAGCACGCTGAAGTTTTTTGAAGAAATGATGCAAATCCGCAATATTTCTTTGCACACAGAACTGGAAGAATGCAGGGTGCATATGGATCCGGGACTGGTGGAAGTGTTGGTGAACAATCTGCTGAAAAATGCAGTGAAACATAATCTTGACAATGGGTTTATTGCCATTACCCTTCGGGATAAAAAACTGCGGATTTCCAATCCGGGTATGCCACCCAAGCAGGCTCCCGAAGCCATGAAACAACGTTTTGCCAAAGGAACAGCCGGAAACCGGGGGATAGGGCTTGCTATCGTTAATCAGATCTGTAATGTTTATGGGTTTGGGTTCCATTATAAACTTGAAGAAGAAAATCTGCATGTTTTTGAGATTTTTTTTAAATAACAACTAAGTTCTCCAAAATCTCTCCAAAGTCTTGTTCTATTTTTGCCTCAGTTAAACTATTAAAAACAACTTAAAATAGGTAAAAATGAAAAATTTAGTTTTGATTTCTCTTCTGCTGGTCTCTTCAATGAGCCGCGCTCAGTTTGTGAGCAATGAATCTCAATTACACAATGTTCAGCAAATAAAGGATAGGGCTATACGTTATAGCTTTACCGACAAGCATGTTACTTTGCAAGGTTACCTTGTTGAGCATATCCGTGAAGATTATTATCTTTTCAAAGACGACTCCGGAACCATACGGGTTGAGATTTATCCTTCTCTTATGCCGTCCACTCCTTTCACTCAAAATTCCAGGGTGACGATCACGGGAGAAGTTGACTTGTTTTTCCTCAGACCGGAAATTTATGTTTCGTCCATATTATTAAACGAACAGGAGATTGATGCCGGTATTTCCCATTCAGTATCACCTGCCGCATCTCGTAAAAACTATTATAACTATGATAATTACTGATTTTCGGTTATTAATTAATCCCTAAAACTTTTAGCTATGGAAAAAATTATCTTAAGTGCCATAACCCTCTTGCTTGCTTTTTCTGTTATAAGCTGCGAGAAAACCGATTCTCCCTTACCTGCTGTTGCTTCACAGCAGGATCAAAACCCCGGTTACAATGCTGGTGACGATCCTCAGGATCAAAGTGGCGAAAACCATGCATTTCCCTTGTCTCCTGAAGGACTGACCCATAATCTGGAATCTGGATCATGGCAGATCAGTCTGTTTATTGAAGACTTTGATAATGAAACTGACGACTTTGCAGGCTATGTTTTTACCTTCAACACCAATGGAACTGTTGAAGCCCGAAAGGGCAACACTACCCGCAGTGGCTCCTGGGGCACTTACACAGACGATGGTGAAACAGAATTCCAAATGTCTTTCCCGTATGCCGACTATTTCGATGAACTATCAGATGACTGGTATCTGAAAATCAATACCTCTGAGAAGATCAGGTTTGAAGGAAGCAACCCCAATGAAGATGTACTTGTTTTTATCCCTTACTGATTAAAAATCATTTCTTAAAAAGTGCCGGCAGAGATGCCGGCACTTAATTAAATGAATTTGTACCCTTAAACGAAATGGTGTCTGGGGTATATGCAGAATACCCGTCGGTTGGCGGAGTTCCGGGGCTGCGGTTTTTTATACCGATCTTGCGAAGAATCAGCCATTAAACATTACACCTTTATTTTACTGGCACTGGATAAAGCAAAAGCAACAGAAAGGACAGATGTTAAGGTAAATATTATCAGAGCGATATGGAAAAAGTGTGCTGACGAAGTTCCTGCCAGCAAATACCTGTTCCCTTCGAGTATATAGGTTACAGGGTTGCCCCAGGAAATAGCCAGCAGCCATTTGGCGGTGATGAGCTCTCTGGGCAGAAAGGTAGTGCTTAGAAACAGCAGAGGAAAAACAGCATTGGTAACTATTGCGGCGCTCTGATGCTGCCCTGTGCGCAGCATAATGCCTGCCGAAAAGCCACACAGCGTGAGCGACCAAAGAAAGGATAACAGCAAAACCCCCAAAGCAGAAAGAATACCAAACTGAAAGCTCACGCCAAAAATGGCACCGATAATGAGCAGGATGCCTGTAAAAAGCATTGATGACAAAATATCAGCAAACATGGGTGCAACCACCAGGATATATCGGGGTGCAGGGCTTAGGTAAAGCCTCCTGAAATAGCCCGACTGCATATCGGCATTGAGTGTTTGGCCCGCCCCTGCCGATGAGCCCATGGCAAGCGAAATGATGGTGATGGGGAATACAAACGACAAGTATCCCCCTTCGCCAAAGGCATCAAGAGAGCCTATCCCTCCAATTCCGGCGTTGTAAACCAACAGGAAAAACAGGCTCATGGCAAAGCCCATTATAGGTGCTGAAGGTTGCTTGATGAGTTTTAATATCCCTCTGTTGATCAGTAATAAATTTGCAGTATTCATAGCTTTTTCTCCTTTTTTTATTGAATTAAAGATTCTTGATTGGATAAAGTTTTGACGTAATGCAGGTAGCTATCGTCCAGTGAAAGCTCATCTTCAGGATTTACCATTTGCTTAAAGCCTGCAATTGAGCCTGAATAACTGATCTCTCCTCCCACCATAAGAGCCATTCCGGTGGCGTGTTTTTCTGCTTCATCAAGATACTGAGTGGTGAGGAAAACGGTTACACCCTCCTTCCGGTTGAGGGCGATAATTACATCCCAGAAATTAGCCCGTGCCACTGGATCCATACCCACGGTGGGTTCATCAAGAAAAAGGATTTGAGGCCGGTGCACCAGTGCCAATGCACAATGCAATCTGCGCTTATTACCACCCGACAGTGCACTTGCCTTCTTGCTCCTTTCGGTTGTTAGTTGAAACCATTCAATCAGTTCATTGGCACGCCTGTTTGCTTCCGGCCTGGTCAGGCCAAACAGCCTGCCCTGAAAAATCATTAAGCTTTCAACCGTTTCCGAGGGGTCGATCTCATTGTCCTGCGAAGCAACACCAATGATATTTTGAATTTTCGAAGGGTTTTGTTCCGGGTTGATTCCGGAGATAAGGAAACTGCCCGAATCCTTGTTGATTAAAGTGGTCATTATTTTCACCAGTGTAGATTTTCCTGCGCCATTGGGGCCAAGAAGGGTGAAAAACTGTCCCTTGTGAATTTCGAGACTTACCCCTTTTAAGGCATGGGTGCCGTTGGGGTATTTTTTGAAGAGTTGTTGGATTTGAATTTCTGCTGGCATAATCAATGATTTTAAATTACGCAGCAAAAGTATTTCAACGCAACAAGGCAGAATTGGAAAAAAACGACAAAACAATCAACACCTACATCTTCAAAATCAAAGAATCTGAAGATATAGATTATTCCTGTTTTCGCTTCTGTCAACTGTAATCTGAAAATGCTTAAGTATATCACTACCTACTTCAATACCCACGGGAAGTTCAGAATTTATGTTTCGCCTCAACTGATTTACCCTCGGGTAGTAAATGCCAAACGAATCCATCTCACGGACTGGTGTCCGTTGGTTCTTGCTGATTTTAAAAGGGATAAGTTTTGTTTCTTCACTGTGCAACAAATGGGATCTAATCGTTTATGCATAGTTTTGGGTTTGAGCAAACCACTCTAAAGTTGTTTTCTGTAAACGATCTTCTTCCCGGGCGTATCGTATATTTCCATGATTGCACCTTCTTCATTGTACCCGTTCTCTTTCACATACTTGTTAAGCGCAGGGTAAACCTTCATAATGCCAAACATTACCGAGAGCTTCCCCTTGAAGGGAAATTCTGTCACAATGTACTTGCCTTTTGGGTAGGTTTTGATTTTGAAGCTGCCTTCCAGTTCGTTTAGCCTGTGAAGATCTGATTCCCCGAGAATGCATCCAAGTTCGGAGCGTAGCTTACTGGTTTCCACCTTTTGCGGATTGTCGTAGTAGATGCCAAAACCCTTAAAAGTTTCAATTTTGTAATCGTTAAGCAGCGTGTAGTACACCTTGTCCATTACCACTCCGCTTTTTCGGTAGTCGCCCGTCATCTCATCATAAACAAGGGTTTCGCCACCCTGCTCAACCACGCTGAATTTAATACTTTTAAATGCACCCCAGTAGGCTGCAAAAACAGCAACAATGGCAATTAATACGGCAACAACAATGATGATGATTTGAATTGTTTTCATAGGGATAATGATTTGAATTACTATTAAATGCTTGATAGTTCAAGTGTTTTCAGGCCCGTCAAGGTGAGCCCGGTCTCAGTTTTATCCTCAAACCGGCTGCATCTTTTGCCCCGTTGGAATGACCATGGGTGAACCGATTTCTATATTTCTTTTTTAAAGAAGTTGACCACATCCTTCTTAACCTGCAAAGGCTGCTCGTGTCCGGTTTTTTTATAGGTTTTTATTTCTGCATTCACACCCATATTCCGGTAAGTTTTTTTACAGTAATCCCATCGTTTGGGGAGCATCTCCTCACTTGCAATAAGGGTATAAATTATTTCTCTCTCGATTTGGCTGTATGCATCGCTATAGGGGATTGCATCGTTTTCGTCGGATTCACCCATAAAATAGAATTGTGGGACTTTCTTAAAAGAGTCAACCTGGAACTCCTTGCCTGTCAGAGCTTCGAAATCGCTTGTTCCAATGGGATAGATGAGTGCCTGTTCATTAACAGTATCCAGGGGAAGCATCAAAAGGCCATTCAATCCGCCGGCCGCTACAGCCTTTACTTTTTCGGGGTGCAAGGCAGTAAACCGGTTGGCAAAGGTACCGGAAGCAGAAAAGCCGGTCATTAAGAATTTTTCTGCGGTAGCGTATCCCATCTCTGTAAGTTTCTCCCTGGCATCCTGTGTCATGGCAAGCAGCTGTAAGTCTAACCGCTCCAGCGGAGTTCCCTGTTCGAGCATTACATCCCGATCCAGCGAGTGGGTGTATATGTGATTATTGGTTTTGTTGCGTGGAAATGCCGGAACCAAAAGCGGATATTGCAGGTTTCGGGCTACATAGTTTCCTGTGTAAAATTCCATAGTAGCCGTACGCTTTGCTTTCTCTACATGCTCGTCAAGTTCGTCGCTCACAAACCCGGAATTGTTGGGTTCAACAATCAGGAAAACCTCATCGTTGGTGGAAGTATTATCGGGAATAAACAAATAATAGGGATAATGAAATCCTTTTTCGGGTTTTGCTTCGCTAAGTATGATTTCACCGCCCGGCTTGTTTTGTTTACATGCAGGCATCAACAAAAGAACCAGCAAAAGGGCAAGGAACGGGTGACTGGGTGGTGTGTCCGGATGTTTTATGTCCATAACCATATGCTTTATTTATTCTTCGAAGTTTAATATTTCTCTGTATATTTTATTCATATTTGATGGCCGTACCGGGATTTTGCATCGCGGCACGGGTAGTAAGGCCCGATATGGTAAGTATGGCAATGATGGTTACCAGTAGCAGACTGATTGTAAAATGAATTCCACCTATCTGAATCTGGTATGCATAATTGTCGAGCCAGTTGTTCATAAAGTACCATGCCAGTGGCAGTGCAATTAAGGATGCCACTATTACCCATTTGAGGAAACTAATTACAAGCAATTGGTTGATTTGCCATAATCCGGCTCCCAGAACTTTTCTTACACTGATTTCCTTGCGCCTTTGGTTTACCATAAACGATGTCAGTCCAAAGAGTCCCAGGCAGGAAATTACAATACATAAAATGGCAAAAGCCATAAAAATTTTCATGGAGTTGGCTTCCTGCCTGTACTGACCTTGTAATATCTCATCCAGAAAATAGGCATGAAACATTTGACCAGGAAAAAAGTCATTGAATTCACTTTCAATGCTTTTCATAACAAACGATGGGTTGTTGTGACTGAATCTGATGTTGGTAACACCCATTTGTGAAGGCCTCCATATATACACAGCAGGTTCTATGGGGGTGCGCAATGAATAATAATGATAATCATCGATTACTCCGATTACCGTATAAAAATCAACATCTTCATTGTCTTCATTCAGCATCCGTTTACCTATCGCTTCCTCCCAACCCAATGCTATTTTTGCAGCACGGTTGAGGATAATGGTATTTTCGGGGTCGGTGCCAGATTCATGACTGAAATTTCTTCCCTCCAGGAATTGTATTTCCATGGTGGTAAAAAAGTCCGGGTCAACGTATCCGTAGCGAACCATAAGCTCTGTAGGGATAGAATCGGCCGTGCGTATGGTGCTCTGCCTGCCGGCCACGCCATTGTGTCCACTGGAAATGCCGGCATCAACCACATGGGGTAACTGCAATACCTGGTGTCTGAAGCTTTTCAGTTGCTCATAGTCCCGGCTTTGGCGATGGAATACACTCACAACATTTTCCACATTATAGCCCAGGCTCTTATGGTTCATATGATGTACCTGATGCATGACCACAAAAGTGGCAAAAATCATGGCAGTAGAAATCCCAAACTGAACAATAACCAGGATTTTTCTTAATGCTGCCTTTTTGGGTTTGCCGCTCTGGTCGTCAGATCGCAGGATGCTGGCCGCCTGAAACCGGGACAAATACATGGCAGGATAAAAGCCCGACACCAGAGCCAGCACCATCAAAAGAGCAACCAATCCCAGGTTGAAAAGATAATTGTTGAGAAAATCAACTTTTAGCTCTGTTCCCAGTATTCCGTTGTACCAGGGTAACAGCAATTCGACCCAAACCAGGGCCAGGAAAACAGCCAAAAGGGTAATGATAAAAGATTCTCCCAAAAACTGGTAGCTGAGCTTTGATCTGCTGGCTCCCAGAACTTTTCGAAGTCCTACCTCTTTGACTCGTTTGGCCGAATTGGCCGTGGCAAGATTGATAAAATTTATACATGCCAGGGCCAGGATGAGTAAGGCTATTACGGAGAAAATGTAAATGCTGTTAATGTTTCCTTCATGGGTACGCATGCTGAATTTGATATGACCGGACCTGAGATAAATGTCTTTTACATGCTGCAGGTAAAAGGTGTTTTTCATCATTTGTGCTCCATACTGCTCATCTTCAGAAAGGCTTTCCTGTTTCTGGTTGATAGCGCGGACGATATCTTCAGGCGTAGCATCCTCTCTTTTGACAATGTAGGTCGCCAGCGTATTGTTCCCAAAATGTTGAAGCCAGGGATCTGTGGGTTCTACCGTAGAATAAGAAAGAAAAACATTGATTTGTAAGTGGGTTTTCAGGTTTTCATTGTCGAAAATACCTGCAATGGTATAACTGGCGTCTGCCATTCTGAAAGTTTTTCCTATAACATCAGTATCGCCATAAAGCCTGTTGGCCGTTGTTTTACTTATTACTGCCTGGTTGGGCCGTTGCAGCATCTGGCCGGGTTCGCCTCCCTGCAATACTTTGTATCCCAGATAATTTATTGCATTTCCCTCACTGTAATAAGCTCCGGTTTCCTCAAAAACATCCTCTTCTGTTTCCAGGATCACGCCGCGTGCATTCATTACCCTGAAAGCTTCCTCAACCTGGGGTATGTTTTCGTTGATAAAAGGTGCCCAGGCCCCACTGGTAAAGCTTACATGCTGTTTGTCGAGCCCTTTGGGTTCCTGTATTCCTACTAGTCTGTATGTTTTCTCAGGGTGCGGAATATGTGCATCATACCCTGTTTGATCCTGCAGATACAATGCAATAAGCAAAAAAGCAGCGATACCTGTGCTCAGACCAATAAGATTGATAGTAGTAAAGGATAAATTGCGCAGAATAAAACGAAAAGCGATTTTTATGTGGTGTACAAACATGGTTGTGGAATGTTTTATGAGCAAAATATAGGTTGTGACAGATTACAGGACTGTACAGTTATTCGGTTCTGAGAAAGTTTGAAGGATTTTTTGAAGAAACCCTGATGGCATGCCATGAAACCGTGCCAATGGCAATACTCAAAGTGAGCATAACCGCGATGGCAAAAGGCCAGATGCCTGTTTTGACCTGATAGGGGAAGCTTTCCAGCCAGCTGTTCATAAAATACCATCCCAATGGAATGGCGATAGCTGAAGCTATGATGATAAGCAGAACAAACTCCTTCTGCAGCAACAAGTGAAGGCGCAGGGTTGGGGCACCCAGTACTTTGCGCAAGGCCACTTCTTTGCTGCGTTTTTCCATGACGAAGGAAGAAAGACCAAACAGACCCAGGCAAGCTATCATGATGGCAAACAGGGAAAAGAACGTGAGAATGGTGCCGGTACGTTCCTCTTTATCATACTGGGCTGCCAGCGAATCATCCAGGAAGGACCAGGAAAGAGGTTCGTCGGGATAAAATTGCAGCCAGGTATTACTTATATGATCCAGCGTTTCCTGCATATTTTGGGGGCGCACCTTTATACTTACCATCTGGCAACGGTTTTCCCACCATACAAAAGCCATGGGAGCAATGGCCTGGTGCAGAGAGTTGAAGTGAAAGTCCTTTACAACGCCAATGATGGTCATTTTGCCAAATCCGTATTCTACACTTTTTCCTATTACATCTTTCCAGGGCTTTTCGAAATCCATGAAGTGAAGCCATCGCTCGTTCACCACTACATTTTCCCCTTCATCGGTGGCCAGGCTTCTCTCGGGCCATCTTCCGGCAATCAATTCTACTTCCAGTATATCAAAAAACTCAGGTGTTGCCGGCCAGAAATAAAACTGTCGTGATTCTCCTTCTTTCATCACGGTTTCCTGCCAACCTACACTGCCGGGAAGGGAATTGGAGAGGGCTACTTGCTTTATGCCGGGTGAGGTTTGCAACACATTCCGAAATTCATCCCAACGATCCAGCACCGGCTTATTGGCTCTGAAAAAAACGATGTTTTCTTTATTGAAATGCATGTCTTTGGACTTCATGTACTGGATCTGCTGGTAAACGATAAGGGTGCCTGCAATAAGAGCTATACCGGTAGCAAACTGAAAAATCATCAGGCTTTTCCTGAATATAGCAGCTCCCTTACCTTTGGTGAGTTCACCTTTTAAAACTCTGGCCGGCTCAAAGCTGCTGAGAAAAAAAGCAGGATACAAGCCGTTGATAATTCCCACAATGATTGCCGCGAGGCAAAAAACCAGGAGATGCCATCCCCAAGACCATTCTCTCAAATTGACATTCACTCCTGCAATATTGTTAAGGATGGGAAGAAAAATTTCCAGCAGAATCACTGCCACGAGCATGCCGGCGGTTGTAACCAGAATGGATTCGAGCAAAAACTGCACCATGAGGCTCTTGCGTGTGCCTCCCAGCAATTTGCGAATACCCATCTCACGTGCCCTGGATGCAGAGTGTGCCGTGGAAAGATTGATGAAGTTTACCACCGCAATGAACAAGACAAAACCTGCAATGATCATGAATGCGATGGAGAGTGCTTTGTTGCCATGCAACACAGAGATCTCAAAAGCAATTTCCTGGGTATAATAAATGTCTGTTACCGGTCGCAGATTTGCTTCTTTATCGAAATGAACACCTGCAAGTTCATAGTAAAAGGATTCTGTACTTTCCTGGATCTGTTCGCGAACCTGTGACACATCCGTTTCAGGGTATAGCTTTAAATAGGTGGGATGATTCCAGTTGCCCGGACTTTCAAAATAATCTGTACCAAAATACTTCCCGAACAACATAAAGGAAACCAGGGCATCCACTTCCAGGTGGAAATGATTGATGTCCTCTATTACACCTGAGACCACCAGGTTATAACTGTCATTGGGTCTGAGAACTTCTCCCAGCGGGTTTTCTGTGCCAAACAGCCGTATGGCTTCGCTGCGGGTGAGTACAATTTTATCGATATCTTCCAGGGCCGTTGCCGGATCACCGTGGATAAAAGTCAGGTCAAAAAAATCAAAAACTTCAGGGTCAGCCGCTATAAGGTGTTTGATGCGAACCATTTCTTCTCCCTTGCGAACGGCAGTATTGTGAAAATGACCGTTGTTGAGCCTGACTACCTGCTCTATCCCTGCACTGGATTCTTCTGCAAGGCGCTTAAATACAGGTCCTGTAATGCCCCACTCGCCAAATTCCAAACGGTAAATCCGCTCGTGATCTGCATACCAGCGATCATAACGGTATTGATCGTAAAGGTATAAGCCGATAAAAATAACCAGGGCCAGGCCTACACCGAGCCCGAAAATATTGAGAAAACTATAGAGTCGTTGTTTTTGGATGCTGCGAATACCGATGGTGAAGTAGTTTTTTAGCATAGTGATGTAAGGGTTGATTTGTTTTAAAAAAGCTAAAATAATTAAAATTTATTGTAGGCAATTTTTAAGAAACCAATATCAGGCCATTTGTATTATTGGTCAGACAATCAGGGTTATAGTAAAAAGCAGACAGGGTGGAGGTGAGGAGCTTTGTTCGTTTGCGAACAGTATTTGTCAGAGAACGTACACTGCGTTCTGCTGCAGTTTTCGTTCTTTAATGGAAAAATGAAAACAATGATTGATTGTTTAGGCTATGGCAAAATAAGTTAAAAGTATGATGATCAGTGAAAATATATAATATAGAATTGGGAGGAATGTAATAAATTGTGATTATATGCTGCATGATGTTCGATTATGAGAAAAAAAGTGAAATGAGGTGGTTGTTGGTTCCTTACTCATTATCAGCGATAATTTTAGTCATTCCAGTTTTTTTGGGTAGTAATGGTTTGGCGATGGTTTTTTGTTGTGGATATTTTTCTTCCTTTTTGTGGGTTTTGTTCTTTTAGTGCAATGGGTTCTGTTGTTGCTTCTCGGAAAGGGTTTTCTGGAATCCGGGAATATGAGGCTGATGAATTCTTTAGCCCAAACAAAAGTCTCATTACTTTCCATCTTCTGATAATGAATTCATAGATTAAAAAACTCATTCCAAATGTGACCACTACCATGAAAGAGAATTTCAGGGCAAAAATCCAGCTAAGGTCCATGATGAGAAAGCCTGCAAATACTGTAATGGTTTGATGGAGAATGTAAAAAGGATAAACTGCCTCATTTGCATAGGAAAGATAATGGTTGTTCCTGTTAAGATGTGTAGTTGCAAATCCGAAAATACACAGTATCCACGACCACATATTTGCCACCCTCAGAAAAGCAAAAAGACCATCAGGAAGGTATATGAATGGCGTAAGCGTAAAAGCAAGAATGAAGAGAGAGAATGAAATTATGCCTGCCAGAAGGTATTTGAATCGGTGGGAGATAACTGCATTCCAAAAACATTTACCGATGGAAATACAAAGAAACCCGTAGACAAAAAAGGTAATGTATTTGGCCATATTATACCAGTCACCCCAAAATGCATGGGTAGATGGGAATACAGGTCTGAGGGCGCTTTCCCAGATGAGCAATGGAATTATCATGAAATAAGGTGTCCACCATCGGGAAAAGAATTTTTTGAAGATCTTTACAAGAATCGGGGCGGAAGAATTTCTCAGGTAAAGAAATAGTGGAATGAGGAGAAGGGAGAAAAAAAGCAGGTAGGGTAAAAACCACAGATGATGCCAGCTAAAGTTTCCTTCGGGATATATTCCTGAAAAAGCATGCCTTGGCCAAAAAGCAAAATAATTGCCGGTGAAGTTGCCGGAAGCTATCCTCTCCAGATATACCTGCGGTGGAACGATGATCAGGATGCCGGTAAGCAGTGGGATGAGTAATCTTTGTAAACGTTCATTTGCAAATTGCCAGCCACTCTTTTTTGACAAGGCAAACGCCGTGCCCATTCCTGAAATTACAAACAAGATGGGCAACCTCCACTGACTGACAAACATCATGGGATATACCAGTCCATGAAAACTTTCACCATTCTTAATGTGCCATTGCCAGGGGACAAAAAACATCCCTACATGATAAAATATCAGTAATCCGAACACAAGCACCCTAAGCCAGTCTAATTCATATCTTCGCATAATTTTTTTTGACAACAAAGATATAGGGGCCGCAGGTCTCCTGCCTTGTTTTTGGGATGTTCAACAAGGTTTTGGGATATCAGACAAAGCAAGTTGACCAGGAGCACCCGAAGGGGATGGGTTGCATGATCCTTTCATGGAGAAAAATGAAAGCGTGCATTGAAAACAGGTATCATACTTCTGGCAACTGGCAGTTTCTCAGGGGAGTATTTCGTGCTGAGTATATACCCCTGGGCATTACCTGTAACATGGGTTATTTTGTTAATATTTACGATGTACGACCTGTGTGTTTTTATGATAAACTCAAAAGCGGAGAGTTGTCTCTCCAGTTCTTTGACAGTAAGTCTTTTAACTGCTCTCTCAAGTTTTCCGTTGTTTGTTATGTAGAGTTCAAGATAATTTCCTTCAGATTTTGCAAAAACGAAATTATCAGGGTTCAGATCAAAATTATCCTGCCGGGATTGTGTGACAACTCTTACCTTTTTTTCTGTAGTTTTCAGCATGTCAGACCCCGGAAGTTTAATAGCCCTGGCTTTTTGACTGTGTTTTCTTTCAAGCCTGAAGTAATTGACAGGAATGATAAACATGAAGAAAAGTGTACCCACCAAGAGGGTGTTTCGTATTTCCTCGAAGAAATATTTTACTGAGAAGTTGTCCGGGTTATTATACACAATATCACGTGCCAGAAAAATTCCTGTTCCGATAAGCAAAAAAAGAGAAAATATAAGTGCGAATTCTTTTTTTACTTTCCATTTGGCGTCATTTATAAGTAATCCGGTACATCCCAGTACACCAAAGGTTATGATGGCAGCGATAAAAGCTTGTATCAGGCAAACTCCCAAATAGTTGAATTTGTGTTCAGGGGGGTAAACATTAAAGGGCTCAAAAAGGAAGTTAAAACCCAGAGCCATTACAAATATAGTTCCGGTAAACCTTAACAGATTCTTTCCCCTGTAAAACCAGGGATAGGGTTGGTTCAGGAATAAAACTATTTGTGACATAACTCTCAAAACTCGTGGGACAGATATTGTAATACGTACAAAGAGATTATTGCAGGATAAAAATACAACTTCTCTGACAGTAAATTAAAGTATTTGCCACAAAGCTTAGCAACCCATTTGATAACAACCTGGATGGCTTGAGTTTTTAAGGATAACAATAATTAGAAATAAATCCTGTAAGTCATCATGGGCATAAACCCCATTTGGTATGAAGTATCTGCCTCATTGGTCTGGTTGTTCCAGTTCCGGGTAAAAATGTTCTCGTGATTGGTCATGTTTTGCAAATCCAGCGCCCATTCCAGGTTTGCTTTGCGGCCGTTTAAGCGGAAAGTTATCCGGCCATTGAGCCTGAAATAGTCAGGAAATAATTCTTCGAAAGCCTGGTTCCACTGATAACCCGGGCATCATCGGCCAGAGAACTTTCTACATGTATGGGCAGATAACGAAAGCCCCCCGCATACACCATTTTTAAGTCGACAGAAAGAAGGGATTTACTCCCCATATTCCATCCGTAGCCTGATAAGGCGTTGAAGACAAAGTTGTTGTTGAAGGCAGAGTTGCGCCATACTCCGTCATACCCGCGGTAGCCTGCGTCGAAGACAGATGCTGTCACCAGGTAATAAAAGCCTTTGTGCTGAAATTTTTCCAGGGTAAGTTTTATCCCTTTGTTCTCTCCGATGCCGCTGTTTTGCAGATAATGATGGTATTGTTCGATCGTTAAACCCGTAATAATCTTTCCGTATTAGCACTTGTTTCAGTTGTTCGATTTCGGTAAAATTTGTTCGCATATGAACAATAGAGGCTCTGTGCCTGAAGCCGTAAATTTTGTAACAATCACATTGATAACGTTATAGCTTGATTTGCATATAATTTGATGCTAAGCATGCCAATTAATTTCATGTTCATCTTTGCATTCTTTTTCATGGCTGTTGCGGTAGGTTTTGGTTTTACAATATCTGCAGGAAAGACCATTGTGGAAGGATGTAGTTTCTTATTTGTAAACCAAAAAAAATATTTCATGAAACAACAATTATTAGGAGGGTTATTTGTCCTGATGACCGGTATTCTGTGCATGGGTCAGACAAATAATTCATTAAAGGAAGGTCAGAGCTATCATGGCTTTGAACTGATTGAAAAACGTTTTGTACAAGAGGTAAATGCTACTTGCCTTCTTTTTGAACACCAGAAGAGCGGGGCGCAATTGTTTAAAATTGCCGCCGATGATCCCAACAACCTGTTTAATGTGTCATTTCGCACCATCCCCGAAAACAGCACGGGTGTTGCACACATTATGGAGCATGCCGTATTGAACGGGTCAAAGAATTTTCCGGTGAAGAGCCCCTTTGATATTTTATTGCAGGGATCGCTCAATACTTTTATCAATGCCATGACCGGGCCTGAAACGACCCGCTATCCCGTGTCGAGCATGAATTTAACCGATTATTACAACCTGATGCACGTTTACCTGGATGCGGTATTTTTTCCTAATATCTATACCGATCCCCGCATTTTTATGCAGGAAGGCTGGCACTATGAGCTGGATGATGTGGATGGAGATATTGTTTACAAAGGCGTGGTGTTCAATGAAATGAAAGGGGCGTATTCCAGCCCCACACGCGAGTTGTTTTACCAGGTAAACAAATTGATGTTCCCTGACAATACTTTTGGAGTGTGCTCGGGGGGGTATCCTTCCGAAATTCCACAACTCAGTTATGAGGAATTTGTCGATTTTCATAAGAAGTTTTATCATCCTTCCAACAGTTTTATTTTTTTGTATGGAAATGCCGACCTGATGGATGAACTTTCATTTATCAATAAAGGCTATTTGTCAAATTTCGATCGTTCAGACAAGGTCATTGAGATACAAAAACAAAAACCTATCAAAGAGATGCAGGTGGTGCAGGCTCCTTACGCTGTATCTGAGGGTAGTTCCACCGAAAACAGTACTTTTCTCTCTCTGAGTTTTACCGCAGGAGATGGCACCGATCTGGATTTAACCCATAGCCTGAACATACTGGCATCGGTCCTGGTGAATAATGAAACTGCTCCTGTGCGTCTGGCCTTGCAGGAGGCTGGCATCGGAAGCAATGTGAGTGCCATGGTGCTTGATGGCGTTGAAAATCTTTTTATGATTCTGGTGCAGGATGCCAAAACAGAGGATTTGGAACGTTTTAAGGACATTGTATATGCCACCATGGAGGAAGTAAAGGAAAAAGGTTTTGACAAAGAAGATTTGGAAGGAGTTATCAATCGGAATATTTTTGGCATCCGTGAAGGGAATACTCCTAACAAGGGTTTTATGTATATGTATATGAACAGTCTTCCCTGGTTGTATGCTAATGATCCCTTTGTGGGGCTTGAGTTTGAAAAGCAGTTCGACTATCTCAGGCAAGCTCTCCGGGAACCGCTCATGGAACAAATTATGGAGCAGCAACTGATGGACAACCCCCATACTGTGTTGCTGGCATTATACCCACAGCCCGGCCTGGATGCAGAGCTCGCACGCAGGGAGAAGCAGGAACTGGCTCGTTACAAAGCTTCACTTTCTAAGGAAGAACTGGAGGAGTTGGTAAAGCAAACCCGCGAATTAAGAGAGTTTCAGGAACGGGAAGATACCCCTGAAGCGATAGCAAGCGTTCCGATGCTTTCTCTCGATGATATTTCTGATGAGGTTAACTGGTACGAGCTGGAGCAAAAATCTGTTGCCGATGTACCTGTTTGGCATTACAACGAATTCACTAACAATATTTTGTATGTGGATATGTATTTTGATATGCGGGTGCTGCCCGCCGAGCTGCTTCCATACGCCCGGTTGCTTTCCTCTGTTATCAGGCAGCTGGATACAAAGGAGATGAGCTTTGGTGACATTAACAACGCTTTTAATATCCATACCGGTGGTTTCTGGACCTATTTAAATTCTTTCAGCCAGGAGCTTTCCGACCACCAGGTGTTGCCCTATTTTGTGGCAGGGGGTAAGGTGTCTGCCGATAAAGCAGATAAATATTTCGAACTGGCCGCCGAAACCCTTACCGGTTTCAGTGTTGAGGACAAAGACCGCCTCAAGGCAGTCCTTTCGCGTCACAAAACCAACCTGGAACGACAACTGGCCAACGATGGACATAATTTTGCCATTCTTCGTCATAACTCTTATCTCTCAGCCACCGGAATGTTTGGCGAACTTACAAGAGGTCTTAGCTATGTTGAGTTTGTCAGAAACCTGATGAAGGACTATGATGAAAATTATCCCGAAATAGAATCCCGCCTTCGTCAGACGGCTCAATTGCTCTTTGATCGCAATAATATGATGGTGCAGATTTCCTGCCCCGATGAAAACTATGAGGCTTTCCTTAATGGATTTAAGGCAATGGATGTTCTCCCTTCTAAAGACAGCCAACAACATGCTTTATGGGCTTTTGATTACCTGAATGCCAACGAAGCCCTGATTTCTGCTTCCATGGTGCAGTATGTTGTCCAGGGGTCTGATTATAAAAAATTAGGGTATGACTACAATGGCAAAATGAGGGTGCTAAGCCAGATCCTCAGCCGTGATTATCTTCAGAAAAAATTGCGTGTAATGGGAGGCGCCTATGGTGGATGGTCAGAAATAAACCCCGGCGGTACCATCCGTTTTGTTTCCTATCGCGATCCCAACCTGAAAGAAACCCTGGATAATTACCAGGGGATAGTGAACTTCCTGGAAGATTTTGATGCTGATGAGACCGCCATGACACGGTTTATTATTGGTACTATATCAGGGCTTGATAGGCCTGCAACACCCAACGTCAGGGGGCAGATTGCCCTGAAACGTCAGCTGGAAGGTGTAACAAAAGCCGACATGAAAAGGGAACGGCAGGAGGTACTTTCTACTTCCAGTGAAGACATCAGGAAATTCAGCTCCCTGATGAAAGATATTCTGGCACAAAGCAGTTATTGTGTGTATGGCGGAGAAGAAAAAATCCGGCAAAACACTGATCTCTTTCAATCGCTTATTCAAACCACCGAATAAGATCACATTGTAAATTTATTAAGGCTGTCTCAGAAGTTGCAGATTCTCTGGTTGCTGAGCTTGTCGAGGCGATCATTCCGACAGGCGCAGCGACTCAAAAGCACTTCTGAGACAGTCTTTTTTATATGTGAATGATAAGTCCACTCCGAAAAATACACTGCTTAAAAATATTTCCAGGGCATTACCTTTGTGTTGCACT
>JAABSE010000045.1 GCA_011390575.1 Sphingobacteriia bacterium | reverse complement strand
TTTTATGGGTTGCTGACTGTGCATGTTTCAGAAGGTATAAAGTATATTTTTTGTAACAAGGAAACCGGATTCGAAAGCCAATTCGCCATCATTGAAAAAACGGACGTCTTCTGTGCCTGTTTTAGCTTTTCACCCGAAGGTAGGCATGGGCCATGGTCAGTCCGTCGATGTGCGATTTAGCCCAGTCTCTGAGCGATGAATAGCTGTCGCGCGCATGCTTGAGAAAACCAGAGGCCATACCATAAGCGGCAGGCAGCGGACTGGTTTTGATAAAATAATAGCCATCCAGATAGCTTTTTATCCCTCCGCTGATGATAAGCATGGGGGTGTTGTTTTCGGCTCCTTCTTCCATCAGTGATTTAATATCTCTGAGCATATCTCCGGCGGTTTGCCCCACATATACCATGGGTTCAAAAAGTTCATGGTCGATGGAGGGTCTTCTCATCATCTCTACCCGGGCAAAGTTGGTCCCTCCAAAGGCGGCAAACTCGATGGCCGCCAGGGGCAGCTTCATGAGTTCACGCAGGCTTTCGCGGCCCATTCCCTGCCCTACTTCCTTCACAAAAATGGGCATTTCCAGCTGCGATACTACCTCTTTGATGATTTCCAGGGGTGCGTGCTTCAACCTGTCGCCTTCGGGCTGAAACCATTCCTGCAAGGGATTGACGTGAATAATCAGCCCGTCGCAGCGCAACAGGTTCACCATGTCGGTAACTTCATTGAGGGTGTTTTGCTCTACCATCTGCTCAAGCTGTGCGATGCCCAGGTTGGCCCAGAAGGGCAATTCATCACCAATGACATTGCGCATGTCAAAATCGGGGAGGTGTTTTTCCGATTCCAGCAGGATACGGCAGGAGCCCAGACCCATGCCCAGCCCAAATTCGTTGGCTGCCCGGGCAAGGTTGGTATTGATATGGCGTGCCACACCACTTCCTCCGGTCATACTGGAAATCCAAACAGGCACCCTCATGGTTTTTCCTGCCAGATCAACGCCCGGTATTCCGGCTATGGAATGACCGGAAAGCAGAGGTTCGTATACAAATCGTTCGTCTTTTTCAATGGTCCCGGTCCTGTTGGTCAGGGCCAGATTGATATGGTCCTTTTTGCGATCTTCCATACGTGCATTTTTTCTATTTTGTGTCCATAAGAAAATTACCGTTTTTTTGTGCCTTTGGTGTTTTCTTGCAAAGTCTACTTATCGATATGTCGTGAGATGACCAGTCGTAAAATTTCACTGGTTCCCTCGCCAATCTGGAGTATGCGCTGGTCGCGGTAAAATCTTTCAATATCGCTGTCTCTCACCAGTCCATAGGCTCCGTGTATCTGGATGGCTTCATCGGCCACCTCGCGGGCAATTTCCGAAGTGTACAGTTTGGCCATGGCCGCTTCTTTGCCAAAAGGGAGTCCATTGTCTTTGCGCCATACAGCATTGTAAAGGATGTTGGCTGCCAGTTCAATTTTGGTAGCCATATCGGCCAGTTTAAAGGCTATTGCCTGAAAGTGTTTGATGGGTTTTCCAAACTGTTGTCGTTTGGTGGCGTAGTGCTGTGCCATTTCAAAGGCACCCCGGGCCAGGCCCAGGCCCATGGCACCGATGGTAAGGCGTCCGCTGTCGAGGGTTTCCAGCATCTGACGTCCTCCTTTGCCTGGTTCTCCCAGCAAATTTTCTTCCGGTACTTTTACATTGTCGAACTGCAGCTTGCCGGTATCAGCGGAACGCCACATCATTTTATTGGTAATGCGCTCGCTCACATAACCGGGCGTATCTCTTTCCACAATGATGGTTGAAAGGAGTTTCTTGCCGTCTTTTTCTCCGGTAATAGCCTGAATGGTAGAACCCAGCGACATGGGAGAAGCAGCATTGGAGATAAAAATCTTTTGTCCGTTGATCACCCATTGCCCGTCTATGAGTTCGGCCCGGGTATCGGTACCCATGGCATCGCTGCCCGCATTGGGCTCGGTGAGGGCAAAGGCCCAGGTGTGATCGCCTGAGGTAAGACGGGGGATAAGGCTCTTTTTCTGTGCTTCCGTGCCAAACATGTAGATGGGCCCAATTCCCAGGGAGTTATGGGCCGCAAGCGTAGCAGCCTGGCTTCCGTCCACCCGGGCAATCTCTTCCACAGCCAGCACCAGCGAGCGGTAGTCCAATCCATGGCCGCCATATTCCACCGGAATATTTACGCCAAACAAACCCAGTTTGCCCATGCCCCGGGTCAATTCTACAGAAAACTGTTCTTTCTGGTCAAGCTCTGCCGCAACAGGACGAACCTGCTCTTCGGCGAATTTCCTTACTTTCAGGCGAAAATCTTCATGTTCCTGAGAAAAAAAAGGACTTTTAGTCATACGTTATGCTTTTCTTTAGTTTGTAATTCCGGTATTAAAGGTCTTCAGGATTCAAAGCTTATCAACACCTGCCCGTCACTCACCTGATCCCCTTCTTTCACATTAATTCTTGAAATGGTATTATCGTCAGGGGCAAGAATGGTATTCTCCATCTTCATGGATTCCAGCACCAATAAAGGTTCTCCTGATTTTACCCTTTGCTTTTCAGCCACATTGACCCGCAAAACTTTTCCAAACAGCGATGCTTTCAAATCGGGCAATCTGCTAACACTTGTTCCGTTGATGATTTTAGGGACAACAACTGCCTCGGGTAAGATAACCTGATAATGAACTCCGTTGATCAGAAACATTGCGTTTCGTTCCGAGTAGTTGAAAACAACAAAATGTGGCTTTTTGTTGCGGTCAAAGTATAATTTATCGCCATCGATTAAAATATTTTCATAGGTGTCATTATGATTGCCATAGCTGAGGTGCAAGCCATTTCCGCCCAGGGCATGGTAAAACAATTCTTTTTCCTGCTGATTGACTCTTACCTTTTCCGTGGCAGCCATTCGCCAGGCACCGGATCCCGCATCCTTCCCATACCTTTCGATCCACAGAAACAGGGCTGCTGCCATCAGTGCCTCCTTCTCATCCTCCCGGGCCACCGACCATTTTTTCAGGTTATCAGCAATACTGTGCGTACTGATTTGATTTTCATGGTAAATTTTGTCTATCATGATATTACGCAACAACGTACGATTGGTGGTAATCCCATGAATAAGCAGCTGGTCAAGGGTATTGGTCATTTTGCCTATGGCCTGTTGACGATCTTCACCGCCAACCACAATTTTGGCTATCATGGCGTCGAAGCTCGGATGAACGCTTCCTGTATCTTTTATGGCACTGTCGGCACGAATGCCATTGCCCACGGGCATCAATAGTTTTTTGACCGTTCCGGCTGAAGGACGGAAGTTCTCGGCAGGATCTTCTGCATACAAACGCACTTCGATGGAGTGTCCCGTTGCCTTGATATCCTTTTGGGTAAAGGGAAGAGGTTTTCCCGATGCAATTTCTATTTGTTCGCGCACGATATCGGTTCCGGTAATCATTTCCGTAATGGGATGCTCCACCTGGATGCGTGTGTTCATCTCCAGGAAGTAAAAGTTGCCTTCCTCGTCAAGAATAAACTCAACGGTACCCGCACTTCTGTAACCCACCTCTGCGGCAAGATTTACAGCGGCCTGGTGCAGTGCATTTCGATTTTTGTCGTTGAGCGATACCGAAGGGGCCTCTTCCACCACTTTCTGGTGATTGCGTTGCAGGGTACATTCTCTTTCGTGCAGATGAACGATATTCCCATGATGGTCGGCCAGCACCTGCACTTCGATATGCCTTGGGTTGATTACATACTTTTCGATATATACTTTATCATCATCAAAATAGCGCCGGGCCTGTTCTGCAGCCGCAAACACCGCCTGTTCGAGCATACCGGGGGTGTCAACGCGTATCATTCCTTTGCCACCCCCGCCTGCAGCAGCTTTTACCAGCAAGGGATAACCCAGCTTCCCTGCTTTTTCTGTCAGTTCTGACGGAGTTCCTTCGATGCGGGGCAGCAGAGGTATGCCGGCATTAACGGCAAAGTGTGAAGCCAGAATTTTGCTTCCCATCTTTTCGATGACATCACTCTGGGGGCCGATAAAAATGATCCCTGCCTCTTCGCATGCTTTGGCAAAACGGGCATTTTCTGACAGGAAACCATATCCGGGATGGATGGCATCCACATGGTTGTTTTTGGCAATATCAATGATACGCGCAATGTTGAGCCATGTTTCGGAAAGATTTCCATTGCCCAGGCTAAATGCCTCATCGGCGGTTTTCACGTGCAAATCCGCAGCCTCCATCTCTGTATACAAAGCCACGCTCTGTATCTTCATCTCCCTGAGGGTTTTCATAATTCTCAGGGCTATCTCGCCACGATTGGCTATGAGTACTTTTTTTATCATCATCCTTTTTTTTCTATGGATTGAAAAAATCCGGCAATCCTTTGGGCTGCCGCATCCGATTTGCGCACCCTGGCAAGCAAAGCGGCAGTGTACAAATCCAGGGGCTCATCAATCCTGTTAAATATCAGATCGTTGCAAAGTTTTTTGGTTTCAGAAACAGCATCCGTACCGGTTTTGTTCAGGGCTTCCAGGTAATCGTCGATGATGGATTGATCCTCTGATGCATCCATTACCACGTCAACCAGGCCATGTTCATGGGCTTTATCGGTACGAAAAGGCATGGCCGTGAGCATGGCATTGCGCACAAAACGACTCGAAGTTCTCTGCAATACGAAAGGGCTGATGGTAGCAGGAACCAACCCCAGCGTTACTTCCGAAAAACGAAACCGGGTTTCCCGCCGGGCCACCACCAGGTCGGAGGCAGCCACCAGTCCAATGGCGCCTCCCACCACATGGCCATGTAAAACAGCCACGGTGAAAACCGGCAAATCAAACCACAACTCAAAAACCTTTTGCAGCTTCATGTTTTGACGACTCAACTGCTCCTCGCTCATATCCTGGGTAGTGCGCATCCAGTCCAGATCGGCACCGGCACAAAAATCTTTTCCCTTTCCCCGCATTACCGCCATGCGCAAGCCTTTATTCACAGGAATGTTTTTCAGCACATCCTGAAGTTCGTCCATGGTTTGCTCATCGATGGCATTGCGCTTTTCCTCCCGGTTGAGGGTGATGGTAAAAACGCCCTGGTGAAAATGGGTGAGAATGTTTTTGTATTGTGTCATGGCTTCTTTTGTATATCCTGTACCTGCGAAGATTTTTGTACAAGCATCTGTTGCAGATTCAGTCGGTTATGTATGGTTTTCAAAAAGTTTCTGTTTTTTCAACATTTTACATTCGGTACACACCGGGTTTAAATTCCGGCCACTGGCGTTGTATCACAATATCGAGCGCCATGGAAAGAACCGTTCGCGTATGGGCCGGATCGATAATGCCATCATCCCAGATTCGGCTGGTGGAGTACATGGCAGAACTTTCGTAATCGTACCGGGCCTTGATTTCCTTGTACAACTGTTCTTCAGACTTTGCATCGGGATCGGCACCGTTTCTCCCTTTTCCTTTTTTAAGCTGGCTAAGCACCCGTGCCGCCTGATCGCCTCCCATCACACCAATGCGGGCATTGGGCCACATAAAAAGGAAACGTGGGTCAAAGGCACGCCCGGCCATGGCATAATTACCGGCTCCGTAAGAACCTCCTGTAACAACACTAATCAATGGAACAGAACTGGTGGATACGGCATGAATCCATTTGGCCCCGTCGCGGGCAATACCATCGTGTTCGTATTTTTTACCCACGATAAATCCTGTGACGTCATGCAGGAGTATAATGGGGATTTTCCTGAAATTGCAAAGTTGCACAAAGTGGGCTCCTTTGCGGGATGTTTCACCAAAAACCACCCCGTTATTGGCAACGATTCCTACCTGGTAACCATTGATTCTTGCAAATCCGGTAATGAGGGTTTTGGCATACTCCCCTTTGAAAGGCTGAAATTCTCCTCCATCAACAATGTGTTCGATAACTTTGGCGTGGTCGATCAACTGACCCGATTCTCCCACAGCCAGTTTGTGCAAGCCGCGGGAAGGCAAATGGGGTTCATTGCTTTCAATGCGGTTGACCAGCTGGGGTTGGGTAGGATGAAACCCTGAAACAATGTCTCTGCAGATTTTCAGCGCGTGCACATCATCATCGGCAAGATGGTCCACCACGCCCGAAATGCGGGCATGCACATCGCCACCTCCCAGTTCTTCGTCGGTAACTTCTTCGCCTGTTGCTGCCTTTACAAGCGGTGGACCGCCAATAAAAATGGTACCCTGGTTTTTCACGATGATACTTTCATCGCTCATGGCCGGGATGTATGCTCCACCGGCAGTGCATGAGCCCATGACCACTGCCACCTGCGGAATCCCCATGGCGGAAATGCGTGCCTGGTTGCTGAAAATACGTCCAAAATCATCCTTATCGGGAAAAACACGGGATTGCTCCGGAAGGAATATTCCCCCGCTGTCTACAAGGTAGATGGCCGGCAAATGATTGTCCATGGCGATTTCCTGGGCCCGGATATGCTTGCGGATGGTTTCACGAATGTAGGTTCCTCCCTTGACGGTAGCATCATTGGCCACCACAACCACATATCTTCCCTGTACCTTGCCAATGCCTGTAACAATACCGGCCGATGGAAACTGATCGTTGTATTGCCCAACCGCAGCCAAGGCCGACAATTCAAGAAAAGGAGAATTTTTGTCCAGCAGTGCATCAATACGTTCCCGGGCCGTTAGTTTGCCGCGGCTTCGATGCAATGCCACGGCTTTTTCCGACCCTCCGGCCATTACCCGTTTGTAGTGTTCGTAATAATTTTTCAGCAGCTCTTCTATGGAGTGCTGAGCTCCGGAGGTGGCTTCTGTGCTATGTTCTTTCCCGCTGTTGGACATAAACTGTTAAGATTTGGATATAAATCAAATGTTAAACCAACCCTTTTGCCATTTTGTTTAACGGCCCTGACGAGTTTTTTAAACAGTTTTTGGAATCGTCTACACAAATATAAGATTATTACAGGCCAAAAGGGGATTTTTTAAAATAAATGTTCAACAGCGGGAAATTATTTCAGGCCGTCCCTTTCCAGCAAAGCATCTACTGTAGGTTCGCTGCCACGGAAACGAACATACAACTCCATGGGGTGCTCGCTGCCCCCTTTGGAGAGAATATTCTCACGGAAGGACTGAGCAGTGTTGCGATCGAAAATTCCGTTTTCCTTAAACAGCTTGTAGGCATCGGCGTCCAGCACTTCGGCCCACTTGTAGCCATAATAGCCGGCTGCATATCCCCCGGCAAAAATATGCGAAAAAGCCGTGCTCATCATGGTACCGTCAATCCAGCCAAACAATTGTACCGGCTTCATGGCTTCGCGCTCAAACTCCTCTGCATTCATGGTTACGGGTTCGGTAATGCTGTGCCAGGCCATGTCATTGAGGCCGAAACTTAACTGGCGCACAGTGGCATAGGCAGCATGGAAATTTTTGGTCTCAATGATTTTCTCCACCATTTCACGGGGCATGGGCTCACCGGTTTGGTAATGGCGGGCAAAAAGGTCGAGAAACTCCTTCTCCACGGCCCAGTTTTCGAGAATCTGTGAGGGGAGTTCCACAAAATCGCGATAAACGTTGGTGCCTGACAGATCACCATAGGTAACCTGCGACATCATCCCGTGGAGAGCATGGCCAAACTCATGCAAAAAGGTAGAAAACTCATTGAAGGTTAACAAAGAAGGCCGCGTATCAGTGGGTTTGGAGAAATTGCACACCAGAGAAACCTGGGGTCTGAAATCCTGCCTGTTTTTGCGGTATTGATCGCGAAAGCTGGTCATCCAGGCACCGCCGCTTTTCCCTTCACGGGGAAAGAAGTCCATGTAAAGCAGGGAAAGGAAACTGCCATCCTCATCATACATTTCATACACCACCACATCTTTATGGTAAACCGGTATTTCCGTATTCTTCTTATAGGTGAACCCCCAGAGCCTGCGGGTCAGCTCAAAAATTCCTTCGGTGACTTGCTCCAGCTGAAAATAAGGTCGTGTAAGTTCTTCGTCAAAATCGTATCTGTCCTGGCGCAATTTTTCGGCATAATAGCTCCAGTCCCAGGGTTTTATTTCGTCATCAAAACCCTGTGATGCAGCAAACTGCTGCACCTCGGTCAGTTCTTTCCGGGCCATGGGCAATGAGGCATCAGCCAGTTGGTTGAGGAAATCATTTACGGTACCGGCACTTTGGGCCATGGTTTCTTCCAGCTTAAAATCTGCATAGGATGTATATCCCAGCAGCCGGGCTCTTTCGAGCCTGAGATTGGCAATGCGGGTAAGAATTTCTGTGTTGTTATATTCATTTTCCTGGTACCCTTTTCGTGTGTAGGCCATGTACACCTTTTCCCTGAGGGCTCTGTTGCCGGCATACCGCATAAAAGGGACAAAGCTGGGCGCATGCAGGGTAATGACCCATCCTTCAAGTTTTTTACCCCTGGCAGCTTCGGCAGCCGCATCTATGGCAGATTCGGGAAGTCCGGCCAAATCCTTTTCATCGGTGATATGCAGAAACCAGCCGTTGGTCTCAGCCAGCAGGTTATCGTTGAATTTCAGCGTTAATTCGGACAGCTCGCGCGAAATCTCCCGCATCTTTTCCTTCTTCTGGCCCGAAAGATTGGCGCCATTGCGGGCAAAACTCTTCCAGGTTTTTTCCAGCAACATCGTCTGCTCGGGCGTCAGTTCCAGACTTTCACGGGATTCATAAACTTTGTTTACCCGTTCAAAAAGTGGCTCATTGAAAAGGATATCATTGGAATAATCGGTAATCAGGGGTGAAACATCCCGTGCTATCTGCTGCATGGTTTCATCGGTCTCGGCATGGTTCACATTGTAGAAAATGCCGCTTATCTTTTCGAGACGATTTCCTGCATAGGAAAGGGCTTCAATGGTATTCTGAAAGTCCGGATCAGCCTCCTGGCGGGCTATTGTATCAATTTCCTGTCGGGCTTCTTCAATCGCTGCTTTAAATGCAGGAAGATAATGCTCATGGCGGAGGAGATGAAAAGGCGGAGTTTCGTAGGGAGTGTCAAAGGGTTGTAACAAAGGGTTTGAGGATTCGGTGTTGCTGGTAGCTAATGTCAGGATAATCATAAGTATTAAAAAGTTATTTTTTTCATTTTTACGATAGTACAATGAATTGAAACAAACCAGAAAGGATTAGGTTTGAATCGGTTAATATTTTGATTTACAGAAACTTTAAACAATTGACAATCAGGGTGCAATTTTAGTCAAATTTTCTCTTCTGACAAGCAAAGGGATTTGAAATTCAAAATTTTTACGGATGACCGCTTTTCATATTACGAGATGCTTCGCTTCGCTCAGCAGGACAGGCCTTGTCTATTCGACTGAAGGGAGAAATCTAACGGAGGTAAAAGCTGAATATTTCCTGAAGGATTCCTTCCCTGTAAACGGTACAGTTATAAACAGGTAAAATCACCTATCATAAATGGTTGATTTATCCAAGAAACACCCATGATTTAATGGCTAAATTCGTAATGAGTTAATTAGCCACCATTTACAACCAAAAATAAACCATTATAAATTGGTTTAATACACAGGATATGGGCTTTCATTTGACAAATTTCCTTTTTCATTCCTACCGTAACACATATTACGGTATGATGAATATTTTTGTCAGTTTTTTCCCTGCCTCAAACAATTTCGGCAAAAAGGTTTCCGGGCACTCTCAGACTAAAAATCCCGGGATAATGACTTTCGCTTTCTTTGTTGTTATTGCATTAGCCCTGACTACTTCCGCTTCAACAGCTGCTTACGCCCAGGATTGCACACCCATCAACATCGATCTGAGTGCTTCTGCCGATGCCGAATGGCATTCGGCCAACGCACAAGAACTCAATGGTCAATGTTGTGGTGCTCCGGCAGATGAGAACTGCATGGAACTGATAGTTACCCTGCACGAAGATGCCAACAGCATCAGCATTGTCTTTACATCGGAAACAGGACCGGGTTTGTATTACCGGGTCAACTGCGGTCCGCAGCAATCCACCGGCGGATCCAACATTGCCAATATATGCTTCGACAATGAAAATCCCGGCCCGCATTCCATCGTATTTTGCAACCAGGGGCAACCTTCTTATGACTTCTCGGTTTATGCAACCACCAGCGAACTCAATGTAACCCTCCAGCCCTTTACCCCGGTATGTCTCAATACGCCTGTTTTCATGCTCTCAGGAGGAGCGCCTTCGGGAGGAACTTATTTTATCAATGGCGACCCCATGCCTCTTTTTAATGCTTCAAGCCTGGGCCCCGGCGACCACGAAATTGTTTACCGCGTTTCCAGCGGAGGATGCACCGGCTTCGCTACCCAAACCATTACCGTATCCAACCCGCAGATAAGCTGGACTCTTGAGAATTTTTGCTCCGGGGAAGGGATGGTACCCCTGGAAATAGCTCAACCGGAGGGCGGAATTTATGCCGGACCGGACAATCTGGTTCACAACAACCATTTTGACACTGATATGGCCGTGCCCGGTGATTATAACATTACCTATAGTTATACCGATGAATACGGTTGCAGCGTTAATGATACAGCAACCATTACTATACACAATACACCCCATGCAGAAACCGGCACCGATCTTTCGGTTCTCACGGGTACAACAGCAAATTTGAGTGCTGAGAATGGAGGGGCAGGTTCATACACATACACCTGGCAACCGGTGGATAAATTGGTAAATGCGGCGGTACAAAATCCCCAGACTGTGCCCATGACCGAATCCACTCAGTTTACTTTAACGGTAACCGATGTGTTTACCGGATGTGCCGCGCAGGATCAGCAGGTGGTAAATGTTACCGGCGGACCCCTGCATATCGCATCCATTGAGGCGGACCCATCCACGGTATGCCAGGGAAGCGAAGTTCAGCTTTCAGCTTTAGCCGGTGGCGGCTCCGGAAACTACTCATGGTACTGGACAGCCAGCACTGCAGAACCGGGATTCCCCAGCAACATACAATCGCCCGTTGCCTTCCCCATGGAAACAACCACCTACACTGTGAGAGTGGAAGACATCGACAATCCGGCAACACCCGCTGTTACCATGGATGTGTTGGTAACGGTAAATGACCTGCCCGCGGTTACCCTGGACATTCCTGCTACGGTTTGTGCCAACACACCCGGCTTTGCCCTTACAGGGGGATGGCCCGAAGGGGGAACCTACTATTTCCTGGATACCGACACATTGCATATCAACCTTCCGGATCTTGACCTTTCCGACTTTCTGCCCAATGATGTGGGGCCGGGAGACTATCTGATCATGTATGAATATACAGATGCCAGCGGATGTACAAATTATGACATCAAACCCTTTACCATCCTGCCTTATGTAAAAGCACAGTTTTACACCAGCCGCGATGACATCTGCCTATCCAACGAAGTAAAATTCGCCAACCATTCGGTGGGCGCAACCCATTACCGGTGGGAGTTCAGCCATGGTCCGGTTTTCGAATACAACGATGAGAATGACTTTCTTCTGTATTTCCCCGACAGTGTGTATACTTTCCCCGATATCGATTATGTGGAGGAATACACCATCACCCTTATTGTTACCAATGAAGAAGGGTGCGAAGATGTGAGGGTAAGAAAGGTGAAAGTATTTCCCGGGGTAGAGGCCAGCTTTACCGCCACCCCTTTGCAGGGCTGCTCGCCGCTGGAAGTGGAATTTACCAGCCAGTCGGAAGGGCCTATCCTGTTTCATTTGTGGGATTTTGGCGACGGCACTTTCTCGGTAGAGGATGATTATACCAAGACCTATCTCAACAATTCCGGGGCCGACAGCATCTTTACAGTCTACCTTACTGTTTTATCGGAAAATTATTTTTGCCATGCCATGGACAGCATTGAAATTACTGTGCATCCGGGCATTGAAGCAGGATTTACCACAACCCCCTCCTATGGTTGTGATTCGCTGGTGGTTGATTTTGGCAACCTGGCCAAAGATGCAACCACTATTAACTGGGATTTCGGAAACGGAGTGACATACACGGGCGAAGACCCTCCACAACAGGTGTATTTCAACGACACCAACGATACTATCGTTTATATCATAACCCAGGAAGTAATCAACGATCAGCTATGCAATGATTTTGCCATTGACTCCCTGGTGGTGTATCCGGCTGTGACGGCTGAATTCTCAGCTTCTGAAACCGAAGGTTGCGGCCCAATGGAAGTAGCCTTTGAATTTTTGTTCCCCGACAACACCTCCCATAATGCGACAGAATTTATCTGGGATTTTGGCGACGGAGGTTCTTCTTCAGAGCAAAATCCTGTGCACACTTTTATCAACGAAACCGATGCCAGCATCACTTACACAGTATGGCTGAAAGTACGTTCCGACTATTTCTGCGAAGACAGTGTAAGCATGGACATAACCGTGCATCCCTGGCTGGAAGCTGATTTCAGCTTCAATCCGGCACAGAGTTGCAACGAATTCGATCTGAGAATTGTCAATGCCTCGTATGGCGCTGCCGATTATTACTGGTATATCAATGATGTGCTTATTCATCAATGGGATACTCCCCAACCGGAGTTCACCCATTTCCTGGAACACAATTTAAATATTCCCGTTGATTATTCTATAAAGCTTCTCGTCACCAACCCGGCCGGTTGTAGTGACAGCATCGAAAAAACCTTTACCATGTTCCCGAAGATAACCTCTTCATTCACACCCTCGGTTACAGAGGGTTGCTCACCCCTGACTGTGGACTTCGATAATGGAACCATCGGCGGGCAAAACCATTTGTGGGAGTTTGGCGACGGAGGATCAGCAACCCTTGAGCATACCTCACACATTTTTGAAAATGACTCTTTCACCGAAGAGGCTGTATATGACGTCTGGCTCTATTCCTCCTCGGATTATCTCTGCAAAGACAGTGTCAACCATCAGATTACGGTACTGCCCAAAGTTAAAGCTGATTTCTCTGTAGATGAAAACCAGGGTTGCTCCCCGTTTATTGTTACCATCGAAAATCATTCCCTGGGAGCACAAACGCTGAGCTGGGAATTTAATGACGGTACCTTGCCGGTGGAATCAACAGATTCGATTCTGACCTATGAATTTACCAATACCACTGACGCACCTGTTAGCTATGAAATAGTGCTGAGTGCAACCAATGCAGAAGGATGCACCGATGAAATTACCCGTACCATAACTGTTTTTCCCGAGGTACAAATCAGCAACAACAACTTTTTGGCAGGATGTCATCCTTTCCAGACGCCACTTGATTACCAGATAGAAAACGGAAACTACTATCAATGGGATTTCGGAGACGGCATCACCAGCAACGAGGCGGATCCTGAGCATGTTTTCATGAATTTCAGCCATACCGACCCGGTTACTTATGATGTAAGCGTTTATACTTCGTCGGTTTATGGGTGCTTTGCCACTGCCACCTCGCAGGTAGAGGTCTACCCCAAGCCCGATGCATCTTTCAATATAACGAACTCACCGGGTTGCTCACCCCACGAAATTTTTATTGACCATCAATCGGTGGGTGCCACAGGATACCTGTGGGATTTTGGGGATGGAAGTGGTGAATTTAATTTTAGTTCAGATACCATTACCCATCTTTACGACCACGATCCGGGCAGCGGTCCCGGAATTTTCCCCGTCCATCTCATTACATCCAACGATTTTGGTTGTCTTGACACCCTGGAGCAGCAGGTGGTTATATACCCCAACATCAGTGCAGAGTTTGAAACCAACGTTGTGGAAGGATGCCATCCTCTCACAGTAGACTTTACCAATCAATCCTTCGGTGCCACCGCTGAAACTGCCTATGAATGGAGTTACGGCAATGGCCATACATCGCAAAACACGCAGGAACTTCATTCCCATACTTTTAACAACTTCAGCCACACCCGTGACACTGTTTTTACCGTCTTGCTGACTGCATACAATGAAAACGGATGCTTAGATACGACTTCCATCGACATCAAGGTAAACCCCAGTCCCAGGGCATTTTTCAGTATTCCCAACACACCCGGATGCGCACCACACGAAGCCATCATCCACAATTTTTCCATTGGCGTGGAGAATTATTCATGGGATATGGGTGATGGAACAACCTTCACTCACGGCCAGGAACATTTCACCCATGAATATACCCAGCCGGCAGGGCATGAACCGGGATTATTCACCCTCAACCTGGAGGTGGACAATGAGTATGGCTGCACCCATTCTCACACACAACAAATTGTAATATACCCGCTTGTTTCGGCTGAATTTGTAGCCGATACAGAGGGTTGTCACCCTCATACCACCTCTTTTCAGAACTCAAGCGAAGGAGCCAATTTGTATCTCTGGACTTTCGGCAATGGTACTTCGTCGCAATCTACCCATCCGCAACAAACCTTTACCAACTACAGCCACACCGAAAGTGTCACTTACACCGTAAACCTGCTGGCAGAATCTACCTATGGCTGCGAGGCCACTGCCGTTGAAGAAATCATTGTAAGACCTGTTCCGGCGCCCCTTTTCGAGCTTTCGCCCATTAGTGGATGCTCGCCCTTCACCCCTTTGTTGACCAACCTATCAGAAGGCGGCGACGAATTCAAATGGGACATGGGCACTGAGGAAATTGAAACACAGGACACCACTTTTTACTACACCTGGCACAACACCGGCGAAGAAGCTGAACAACATATCGTCAGTCTTACGGCTTTGACGCAATACGGATGCGAAGCAACCATTGAGCAAACCACTACGGTGTATCCCGAAGTTACTGCCTCATTTACCACTGAAAATGAAACCTGGTCAGGATGTTCTCCCCTGCCCATAAAGTTTATCAACAACTCCTTGCTGGCCGAAACCTACCAGTGGGATTTCCAGGATGAGAATTCCTCCACCAGCGCGGCTCCCTTCCATGTTTTTGAAAACACTGATATAGAGGACAGGATTTTCCCTGTCGAGCTGGTGGCATACTCCATGTATGGATGCACTGACACCCTGGTACGCGACATGCTGGTATATCCTTCTCCTGTAGCTTCCTTCAGTGCCGACCCGAGAGAACAGGCCTATCCTGATGCCACCATAACCCTGTCCAATTATACCAACCCGGGTTACTGGACCTTTGACTGGGAGTTTGGTGATGGCAATCATACCCAGACAACTTCGCCGCAACCTTTCACCCATACTTACGTCTGGGATGAATATGATATGAACACCAAAGATTATGTAGTTTCCCTGTTTGTGCATAGCGAACATTGCTCAGACCATCTGACCCGTGTAATAACCATCACCTCACCTCTGCCCAAGGCCGATTTCACTTCGCTGAATGCAGGATGTGAACCTTTTACAGTGCAGTTCAGCAATGAAAGCATGTATGCCCACACCTTCCGCTGGGAGTTTGGAGATGGCAGTTACTCTGATGACCCTGCCCCGTCCCATACTTTTGTAGACCACGGCGTGTATGATGTGATGATGGAAGCCATTGGAGATGGAGGAAGAGACACTATTTACCACCAGGTGGAGGTGTACCAAAACCCCACAGCCCTGTTTGAGCTGGTGAGTAACCAAATAAACATCCCTGAAGAACCCCTTCAGGTTATCAACCAGTCTGAATTGGCAGACTTTTACATGTGGGATTTTGGCGACGGAAACGTAAGCTATGAATTTGAACCGGAATACTACTACACCGAACCCGGCATATACGATATTACCCTGATTGCAACCCGAAATACACAACCCTTGTGCCGTGATACGCTTGTGCTGAAAAATGCTCCCAGGGTAGATGAATCCTGCAAGATCATTTTCCCCGATGCTTTTATGCCCTCAACCACCGGCCCGGGAACCGGTCATTATGAAATGGATAACCCTTCCACCAGTGTATTTCACCCGGTGTATGAAGGAATCGACGATTACGTGCTGGAAATTTACAACCGTTGGGGAGAACTGATTTTCCGCACTACCGACCTCGAAGTAGGCTGGGATGGTTACTACCGCGGGCAACTGGCCAAAATGGATGTTTACGTATGGAAAGTTACCGGAAGGTGCACCAATGGCAGAAGCATCATTCAGTCGGGAGATGTAACTCTTTACCGGTAATACCAATACTACACTTTAATAGCGGGTTTCGACATCTCCAGGGCTTCCCTGAGAAAATCAGCCGTATAGCCACAATTGTTTTTCACAATTTCACGGGGTGTACCGGTACATAGTAGTTCCCCTCCGCGAAACCCTCCGTCAGGTCCCAGGTCAATGATATGATCCGCCACCTTTATCACATCCAGGTTGTGCTCAATGATAAGCACCGTATTTCCCCTGTCAGTCAACCGGTTGAGCACATCCATCAATACCCTTACATCTTCAAAGTGAAGGCCGGTGGTGGGTTCATCAAGGATATAGAATGTTTGTCCGGTATCGCGGCGCGAGAGTTCTGCGGCAAGTTTTACCCGCTGTGCTTCTCCCCCTGAAAGGGTGGTACTGCTTTGACCGAGTGTAATGTAACCCAAACCAACATCTCTCAGGGTCCTGATTTTCTGCACAATATTGGGAATGTTTTCAAAGAATTCCAAAGCCTGCGCGATGCTGAGATTAAGCACATCGTTGATGGATTTGCTTTTGTAACGCACCTCGAGGGTTTCACGGTTGTAGCGTTTTCCCTGGCAATCTTCGCACTCCACGTGCACGTCAGGCAGGAAGTTCATTTCAATGACCTTTACTCCGGCTCCCTGACAGGTTTCGCAACGGCCTCCCTTTACATTGAAAGAAAATCGTCCCGGCTTATAACCCCTGATTTGGGCCTCGGGCAGAGAGGCAAAAAGCTTGCGGATTTCATCAAACACCTTGGTGTAGGTGGCAGGATTGGAGCGCGGTGTGCGGCCAATGGGCGACTGGTCAATCTCTACCACTTTGTCGATGTGTTCCATCCCTTTGATTTCCCGGTAAGGAAGGGGCTTTTTCTGCGAGCGGTAAAAATGGCTGCTGAGGATGGGATACAGGGTTTCATTGATAAGGCTCGACTTGCCGCTACCGGAAACGCCGGTAACACAAATGAGCTTGCCCAATGGGAATTCCACATCTACATCTTTCAGGTTGTGACCCGTGGCTCCCTTGAGCAACAGTTTCTTCCCGTTGCCTTTGCGCAGTTTGGCGGGTACCGGAACATCTTTTTCCATGCGCAGGTATTCCGCCGTGATGGTATCTTTCTGCATAATATCCAGGGGAATGCCCTCCGCAACAATCTCCCCTCCGTGCAATCCCGCACCCGGACCGATGTCCACCACATAATCGGCGGCCATTATCATATCGCGGTCATGCTCCACTACAATTACCGAATTGCCAATGTCTCTGAGATTTTTCAGCGATTCAATGAGTTTATGATTGTCTCGCTGATGAAGACCGATGCTGGGCTCATCCAAAATATACAGGACACCGGTAAGCCGTGAACCAATCTGTGTTGCCAGCCTTATGCGCTGACTTTCACCCCCGGAAAGGGTTCGGGCAGGACGGTCCAGCGACAGGTAATCCAGTCCCACATCGAGCATAAACCCAAGACGGGTATTGATTTCACGTAATATCTCATTGGCAATATGCAATTTACGTTCGTCAAGACTTTGTTGCAGGTCTTCAATGGTTTTCTTTAAGGTTATCAGGTCTTGCTGCGCAAGGTCTGCGATATTGAATCCTCCGATTTTATAGCTCAGCGATTCTTTTTTCAGTCTCTGTCCCTGGCATTCAGGGCAGGTTTTCTTTTGCATGAATTCTGCAGCCCAGCGTTTGACAGAATTGGAAGAGCTTTCCTCAAATTGAGAAGTGATAAAATTGACAATCCCTTCAAAATTGAGGTTGTAGGTTTGGGTGATGCCCAGGTTTTCATTTTTTACCCGGAACACCTCGTTGGAGCCATATAGCATGGTGTTAATCCCTTCTTCCGGAATATCTTTGATGGGTGTATCGAGCGTAAAGCCAAACTTCATCCCTATGGCCTCCAGTTGTTTGGTAATCCATGGATTTTTGGTGTCTTTGAGGGGGGTAAGCCCTCCCTGCCGGATAGAAAGTTTGGGATCGGGCATGATCTTGTTGAGGTCCATCTCGCTGATGTTGCCCAGTCCGTTGCAGGAAGTACAAGCTCCATAGGGGGAGTTAAAAGAAAAAGTGTTGGGCTCGGGGTCTTTGTAAGCGATTCCCGACACGGGGCACATGAGGTTTTTGCTGAAATGGAAAACCTCACCGGATTCTTCATCCAACAACATGATCATCCCTTTTCCGTATTTCATCCCGGTTTGGACCGATTGCTCAATGCGTTTACGATGGGTTGCATCCACGGCAATCTTATCCACTACCAGTTCAATATCGTGAATCTTGTAACGATCCACTTTCATGTTGGGGGTAATTTCGCGCATGGCGCCATCTACCCTGGTGCGGAGAAATCCCTGCCGCTGCATATATTCGAAAAGTTCGCGGTAGTGTCCTTTGCGTCCCTTCACCAGGGGAGCCAGCACCACCATTTTTTTGCCGGAGAATTTTTCGATGATGAGATCGAGGATCTGGCCGTCGTTGTATTTCACCATTTTTTCTCCCGTTACGTAAGAATGGGCATCGCCGGCACGGGCAAAAAGAAGACGCAGGAAGTCATATATTTCTGTAACAGTGCCCACGGTAGAACGTGGGTTTTTGCCGGTGGTTTTTTGTTCAATGCTGATCACCGGGCTCAAACCGCTGATTTTATCCACATCGGGTCTTTCCAGGCTACCAAGAAACTGGCGTGCATAAGCTGAGAAAGTTTCAATATAGCGTCGCTGCCCTTCGGCGTAGATGGTATCAAAAGCTAAACTGGATTTTCCACTGCCACTCAAACCCGTTATCACCGTAAGGGTATCGCGGGGTATTTTTACGTCAATATTTTTGAGGTTGTGCTCTCTGGCACCATATACTTCCAACCATTCCTGGTTTTCAGCGGGGGATATCTGCTGCATAATCAATCTGTTAAAAGGAACCTGCAAAGGTACGGTTTTGCAATGGCATTTAACAGCATTGGGTGTGAAAAAGTTTAAACGTTGTGAGAGGTGTCAGTCTTACAGTGTATAAAATACATCACGAGGCAAATTTTTGGATATATTCCAGCATGCAGATAAAAAACTAAAAAATAAATACACCAACCGATTAGAAACAACTGCCTTGCAACCTTAAGTCATGTAAATCTTTTCGCGCATCATACTCATTAACATTGTAAAGGGTAGTTTTGACAATGGGTCCGGAATTCTGAAAAATCTGAACAAATATGGTTTCTCCCTTTTTCGTATCAACTTTTATTTCTGCAGCTCTCTTCTTCTGTCTGGATCCTGTTCTTTGAACAGCAATCGTATTCACTCCCGGTTCCATCAGCAATCTTACATATCTTTTATCTTCGATTGCACAAACCAGTTTATCGTTTACAAAAACCCTATACCTCAACGCAGACCCGGTAAATCCGGTATTTCTCATCAAAAAAAGTGTTGTAAAAGATTCTGAGTTTTCCAATAGGGGAACATCCAAAGGGGGTGTTTTTTCCTCGAAATAGTCAACATAAATCATCGGAGGCCTTTCGAGACGTACCATTCCTCCTCCTTCGGTGCCTACAACAACTCCCCCTACTTTTCTTATAAATGAGGAAGTATCGTACATACTATGAAAGGAAACAAACTGGCTTTTGGTACGATAATAATAGGTTTCATAATGAGGCAGCAACTTTCTTGCCCTTGTAAGAAATTTATTTTCCAGCAAAGTCCAGTCAGTTGCCGATCCGGCAGTGAAATAAAAAACATATACTGCGGAGTCAATCTTTTCTACAGTAGTGTACAAATTTAACCACTCTGAAGGATCATCTGTAATTACAGCCTCTTTATCAAACAATTCTGACAACCCTCGCTCAATGGCTCTTCGGTAGTTACCTTGCACTACTCTTCTTTCTGCTGAATTTGTACTATATTGCCCCTGCTTTCCAAAAAGGTTGAAAATTATTAATTCATCATAATGCCGGTATTTTAAAAGCATATCGTAATCATCCGCATCTCTTCGCCCCTTATAATTAATGAAAGCTTCATAGCCCATAGATTCTACTGCTCTTTTAACAGCAATATCAATATCTCCATGACTACCCAGGCAAAAATCAATTCTGACCGTTTGCCCCACCAAGTCTGCATGTATTATCATCAGGATAAATGCCCATATAAGAACCCAGTTTCTTGCATTACTTTTCATGTTGTTAATTTTTAAGTGTTTTGGGTTGGAAAAATCAAAGACTAAATATTTACAAGCCAAAAAGGAATACTCAGCAATTAAATCCTATAGTATTCCTGAAACTGTTCAGACACAAATCATGTAGGATTTTTTGCAATTATTAACAAACACAAAAATATAAAATAAATAGCACAGAAAGAAAAAACACATAAAAAATTAAGCTATTTATTCTGTAGCGTTCTTCAGGATACAGGAAATATTGTGAATATCCGAAGTCTTGCCACTGTTCCTGCATATTGTTATACATGGAATCTTATCCATTGCCGTCAGTTTTAACTGACGGATCTAAATCTTGAAGCTTCCACCGGGACTTTAGTCCCATTTGCATTCAACCCAAGGTAGTAATTGCGCTGTCCTCGAATGCCTTTCACCTCTCATGGCCTCTGCACAGCGCTTTTTTTTCTGCCTTCTTCAAACCGTCGGCTAAAGCACGACGGCAATAGATAGTTGACAGTTCAAGTAATTCCACGTGAACTCAATATTAACCTGAGTTTAATAAAACAAGAACTGCATAAAAAAAATGTAACTGGTAAGATAGCGGATATTCATAAAAAATAGCATGTATCAGGGGAAATTTACAAGTTTAGATTTGTTGATGACAAACCTCTCTCCGACAGGTGCGGGAGATAGGTGACAGGCCAATTATTTAATGAGTAGAGAGGCCCTGGGGCGAAGAAAGAGATCTCAAACATTTAAGCGAAGTGCGATGAAAAGATTTCAGGATAGAAAATCATCAAAATTCGCTGTTCAGGGGAATAGTGAGAAATACTAAAGGGCATGTCCAAAAGACTGAATGGATTAATAAACAAGAAAAGAAAAGGCATTCCTGAGAAATCCCGACCCGAAATTACAAATCCGTTTCTCTTGCCGGAGAGCCCGTTTCTTCACCTTCTTCTGCCGTCTCATCAATAATCACAGGCTGAACATATCCAAACAGGCTTTCTTTTGCAATCTGTACTTCGTAAACTTTGCGGCCGGGATTGTTGAGTTCAGGTTGCTGAATCCAGGGATTTAAGGTGCGCAGCTCTTTGTAAGTTATCTGATGCTCATGGGCAAAAGCAACCCAGTCGGGCACTGAGGCATCAACGGTAACGGTATAATACTCGAACGGGGGATACAAATCTTCTTCACTAAAGTTGAATCCGTGGGCCCTGGGGTTTTCGAAGATGGTTTTAATGGCCAGGATTCTGAACACGTACCGGGAGGTTTCTTCATTCAGCCAGAGATCGTAGTAATTGGTAGCCTGCTGACTTGTCAGCTGCCGGTTGACTCCTGTCCTGCCCATGTTGTAAGCTGCAGCAGCCAGTGTCCAGCTATCGTACAGGGTATTGGCATCGCGCAAAAATCTGGCAGCGGCCCGGGTAGATTTCTCTACATGATAGCGCTCGTCTATTTCACGGTTTACTTCCAGGCCCAGCTCTCTGCCTGTACTCTGCATAATCTGCCAGAAACCGGATGCTCCGGCAGGAGATACCACATTCATCAAGCCACTTTCTATCAGTGCCAGGTATTTGAAATCATCAGGAACGCCTTCTTCCTCCAGAATGGGTTCGATGACAGGAAACCAACGGTAGGCTCTTTTGAAAAACAGGAGGGTTTGAGACTGCCAGTAACTGTTGACCAGCAACTCCCTGTCAAACCGCTCGCGTATATCAAAATTATGCAAAGGCACAGGCTCTCCGGCAAAATTGAGATTCTCCGGTATGGGCAATGCATAAACGCTGTAGCTGTGCTCAGGCGCATCCAGATCGCTTGTGGAAGGTACTACCAGCACATTGGTAAAAGACACAAGTTTTACCATTAAAACTAAGATAAAAGGAACGGATAATATCAGGAGAACTCTTTTTGAAATGGCCATAATGAACTTTCGGGTAACAAGTGGAAAAATTAGAATACTTTGCAAAACTAACGGAATTAATCCACCTGTAATTGCGTCAAACACGTAATATCATTGAGAAAGTGTTAAAATGAACTAACATATGAGAATTCTATAATTTGTTGTGAGAAGCGGTAAAAAATACAATCCCATAAAACCGGAAACTTTCCGGTTCACAAGGATAATCCACTAAGATTTCAGCAAGTGCCCCCCTGCTGTTATCAGTTATAAAAAAAATCTTTAAAAGGCTTCTTTAGAACGATTCTAATTAACTGATAATTTGCCGAAAAAGATGAAAAAAGAGCCCCCGATATTTTAAATTTTGTAGTTTTGCCTACAGAATATAATTTACACATATAAAGGAGATTAACTGTATGAACATCACGGATTTAAAACAGAATTACAAAAAGCTAAAAGAGGTCGACTATCAGTTGAAACCTTTAGACAGAGGGTATACTGACAAGATACTCTATATCAACGTAGGAACCAACGAGGTAAAGGAAAAAGATGTACCCGCCCTGATGAAGGAGAAATTTATCGGCGGCAGGGGCTATGGTCTCAAATTATTGTGGGATGCTACCCAACCCGACACCAAATGGAATGATCCTGAAAATGAAATTATCATTTCCAGCGGACCTGTAGCTGGTATTACCCAGTATTCAGGTGCCGGCAAATCATTGCTGGTGACCATTTCTCCCCAGACCAACTCTATCATGGACTCCAACGTGGGAGGTTTCTTTGGTCCTTTCCTTAAGTTCTCAGGCTTCGACGCACTGGAGCTTCAGGGCAAAGCCGAAAAAGATGTAATTATTTACATTGACGGTGCCAACAACAAAATTGAAATCATTGAAGACCCGGGTTTTGCCAAAGACACCCACGTCCTGGCCGAAGAGCTTACCGAGCTTTTTGCCAAAGATGAAAAAGATGCCAAAAACATTGGTATCGTTTCTACCGGAGCTGCTGCCGAAAATTCACTTATCGGCATGGTCAACTTCACCTTCTATGACCTGAAGCGTAAGAAGATTCGTCTGAAGCAGGCCGGCCGTGGAGGTATCGGAACCGTAATGCGCGACAAAAGAATCAAGGCTATTGTAGCCCGTATTGAAGGCGTTACCGGCAACCTGAACAATGTTGCCGACCTGGATACCATTAAGGAAAGAGGTCGTAAATATCAGCAGGAAATGCGTGAACTGGACGACCACCAGTGCCAGATGCGCAAAAAGGGTACTGCCAACATCGTAAACGTGATGAACGACTACGACTTGCTGCCCACCCACAACTTCAAATTCGGAAGTCATGAAGATGGCCTGAAAATCCATAGCGATGTTTTCCGCGACAAATACTTCACTCAGAACGTACCTGATGGCTGCTGGATAGGTTGTGCCATGAGTTGTGCCAAAGGGGTGGATGACTTTGTATTGAAAACCGGACCCTACAAAGGAGAAGCCGTTATTGTTGACGGACCGGAATATGAAACGGCAGCAGGGCTGGGTTCCAACCTGGGAATCTTCGACCCCGAAGCCATCATTGAGCAGAATTTCTACTGCGATACTTACGGCATCTGCACCATCACCTGGGGTACCATTGTGGCCTTTATCATGGAGTGTTACGAAAACGGTATCATCAACAAAGAAATCACCGGAGGACTTGAACTGAAATTCGGCAATTCTGAAGCTGCCCTGGAGCTGATGCACCAGCTGGCCCGCGGCGAAGGTTTTGGAATGGTGGCCGGCCTGGGCGTAAAAAAGATGAAAGAACTTTTTGTGGAAAAATACAACGCTGATCCAAGATTCCTCAATGATATCGGGATGGAAAACAAAGGGCTGGAATATTCCCAGTATGTATCCAAGGAGTCACTGGCACAGCAGGGCGGTTATGCCATGACCAACAAAGGACCCCAGCACGACGAAGCGTGGCTTATCTTTATGGACATGGTAAACAACCAGCTGCCCACTTTCGACGACAAAGCTGAAGCACTGCATTACATGCCCATGTTCCGCACATGGTTTGGCCTGGTGGGACTTTGTAAGCTATGCTGGAACGATGTGGTCCCCGAAAGCAACAAGTATGCCGATGAACCCCATAAAATTCCTGAGCACGTTGACAACTACGTAGCCATTTATGAGGCTGTAACGGGCAAGCCTTTTGACAAAGAAGAGCTTATCCGCCAGAGTGAACGTGTGTATAACTTCCAGCGCATTTTCAACCTGCGCCGCGGATATGGCAAACGCATTCATGATGCACAGCCCTATCGTGCCTGCGGCCCTGTGACCAAAGAGGAATATGAATCGCGCCAGGAACGTTACGATAAGCAGCTGAAAGAAGACGTAAATTTTGACCCCACCGGCAAATCTACCGAAGAAAAGATGGCTGCCCTTCGTACCTACCGCGAAGACCGCTATGAGCAACTGCTCGACGCCGTTTACGCACGCCGTGGCTGGACCAAAGATGGTATACCTACCATCGAACACCTCAAAGAACTTGAGATGGACCTGCCCGAACTGGTAGAGGTGGTTCAGCAGCATTTGAACTAAATTCTCAAAACATCAAAATCAAAAGGGAGGCGCACAATTGCGACCTCCCTTTTTTGTTTTCCCCGGGCGTACATGCTCATTTTAAATTTACTTTCATCAATGCCACAGGCTTTACATGCAGGATAACAAGGCCTTCGTAATTACCCACCGAATTAGGGCTTGCTGAAAAACACTCAATAAGTGTTTCTTAATTTATTATATCATATTTTTTATCTTGTAAGTGCAAGATTAGCAGAAAAACTTTGCTTTATGTTTGCGTTAGTTTTTAGTACATCATCTGCTTCGTTGCCTTCAGCTCGTAGTATATTAATACGACTTCGCCTTGTCGCCTTGCATCTGATGCACTAAAAACTTTTTCAGCGAGCCTAATTATCATTTCCTTTTCAATATATTTTCTTAAAACCCATCGGGCAGCGATAAACATCCTATTGGATCCCACAAACCAAACAAATAAACATTCGTTTACCCACAACTCCGTAAAACGCTGAAAATAATTAGGTAAAGCACTGTTTTAAACCCCAAAACTTATCCGGATTTTTGTGTGATTAAAATCAGAATGTGAGAAAGTATGCAATTGCCTGTATACATCATTAAATAATTGAAAACAAAAGAATAAAAAGCCATGCAAAAAGACGGATTTACGAAAAGATTGCAATCATGGAGTATTCGGTTAAAAATCTTTGTACCCCAGAATGCTTTAAACATAGTATTGTTTCTGGTGATCGTATTTTTGATTTACCGAACGGTGGATCGCCAGCTCAACAACTATTTTGACAAAACTATTCGCACCCAGGCACAATTCATCCAGGATGAGATGAGCCGTTTGCAGCAAAACGCCTTGCAGGCAGGAGAATGGTTTGAAAACTCTGCCCGCCTGGCGGAGGCCTTGCAAAACAACGACCGGCAAATGGCCCTGGAGCTGGGTCAAACGGCCATGAGTGCCTTTGGTCTTCACTATTTTGTGGTAACCGATCATGAAGGCAATGTACTTATCAGAGCGCATGCTCCGGATAATCACGGAGACAATATCAGCAATCAGCGCAACGTGCAGCTTTCTTTGCAGGGCCGCAAAAGTGTGGGAATAGAAGAAGGGAGGGTTGTTAAACTATCCATCAGGGCCGGTACACCTTTAAAAGACAGCAGCGGCAGCGTCATAGGAGCTATTTCTACCGGATTTGTTTTCGACGATACCCGTTTTGTAGATGATATCAAGCGGGCTATAGGCTCTGAAGTTACCATTTTTACCGGCAATACCCGATACCAGACCACCATTACCGACGATAGCGGACGCAGGATAGTTGGCACCGAACTGGGCATACCTGAAATAGAGAATACCGTACTTGAGCAAAGAAATACTTATTATGGCAACTCAGTAATTGGCGGAGAACCTTTCAAAGCAGCCTACATGCCTCTTATTGACTTAAACAATGAAGCTATCGGCATGTTGTTTTGCGGAACCAGTATGCAGGTAATCAACGAACTCAACCGGGGCATCTTGTCTACGGTTGCCATTGTCTTTATTCTGATCATTTTACTTATTACATTCATTCTTACCTACATCATCAACCGTTTTGTCATTAAACCCATTGGCAAACTGGTTACTGCATCTGAAAAGATTGCCGGTGGAGACCTGGGAGTAACCATTGATGTGGAAAGTGATGATGAAGTTGGCAAGCTGGCGCGCTCTCAGAACAAAATGGTAGAATCGCTGCGCACCATCGTACAACAGGTAATTGATATTTCAGGCTACCTGTCCACTGCCAGCCATCAGATGAGCTCCACAGCACAGCAGATATCGCAGGGAGCCAATGATCAGGCTTCGTCTGTTGAGGAAGTATCCTCTTCTATGGAGGAGATGTCTTCCAATATCTCTCACAATACTGATAATGCCCGTGGCACCGAAAAGATTGCCCAGGTTTCCGTGCAGGAAGTGCGCAAAGGAAACGAATCAACCCTTGAAGCAGCCAAAAGCATGCGGGAAATTGCAGAAAAAATTTCTATCATCAGCGAGATAGCCTCACAAACCAACCTGCTGGCGCTAAATGCTGCCGTTGAAGCAGCCCGTGCCGGAGAACACGGAAGAGGGTTTGCGGTGGTGGCCTCCGAAGTCAGAAAACTTGCAGAAAGGAGCCATATCGCAGCTGAGGAAATCAATAAATTGTCTGATTCAGGATTGAGTATTTCTGAAAAAGCCGGTGAAATGCTAAAAAAGATTGTTCCTGAGATAGAAAAAACAGCGACCATGATCCAGGAAATAGCTGCTGCAAGCAACGAGCAAAGTACAGGAGCAGAGCAAATCAACACGGCTTTGGCCAACCTCAATCAGATTACCCAGCAAAATGCTTCGGCCAGCGAAGAACTGGCTTCCAGCTCGGAAGAGTTATCGGCACAGGCTGAACAGCTCAAAGAAATGACCACCTTCTTCAAGTTGTAAACGGGGGTTATTGATTGAGCTGATTCCTTAGTTTTTTAGGCAATCCTGCCACTACCAAATCATAAGAATCCCGGGTCCATTGTTTCAACAATGGATCCGGGATTTCTCCATGGGTAAGGACTGTGTTCCAGTGTTTCTTGCTCATGTGGTATCCCGGCAGCACATCGGGGTATTGCTCCCGCAACTCCAGGGCCTTTTCCGGATCACACTTCAGGTTGACGCTTTCGAAAGTATCTACATGGGTCAGGGCAAACATTTTGCCCATTACTTTAAATACAAGGGCCTGTTCATCAAAGGGGAAATCTTCAGTGGTTCCCTTCAGAGAAAGACAGAAATCGCGGAATTCTTCTATGTTCATAGGAAAATCAATATATTAATACAATCCGGTTAATCTCTTTAGATCTGGCAACACTTCTGATTCGTGGATTACTCTCTGGTACCAATGACGATTCTGTACAGTATTCTTATTTGTTAAAGTCTTTATTGTTTGGTGTTCGATTATGTCCTTTTTTCATTGCGCCGGCAATCACCTTTTTGATTCTAATCAGAGCTTTGACCGGCGCTTTAGTTGATAGCCAATCCTCCTTACTACTAAGGTTTGACTTAAGGAAATAAGGTTTACACTATCAATATTATCTGCCATTTCATAGTCGTATCATGCGCCGCACGAAACCGGGGAACCTAAAATGACAAGGGCTACTTATTTATGGCAGGGGATACTGGCGGTTTCGGTGCAAACACCCCCTCGTGAAATCAGCTGCCTGTCAGTTAATAAAAGTCTTCAACAAATCAAACACCTTTCTTACATGCCTTTCTTCGGTGGTTCTTTGCCCTACGGAAAGCCGCAGGCAGTATTTACCGTTCAAAACAGTGTGGGTAAGGTACACATCGCCGGAAGCATTGATTTTATCCAGCAGGCTTTTGTTAAATTCATTGAGCTGGCTGTCGGAATCCCCGGGTTTTATATACCGGAAGCAAACCAGGCTAAGGTTTACCGGGGCAAGAATTTCGAAGTTCCCGTCTTCTCTGATCCAGGAAGCGAATATGTGTGCCAGACCCACATGCTTTTTTACCATGCCGGCAATGCCTTCCTGTCCGTAATACCGGATAACAAACCACAATTTCAGTGACCGGAAGCGACGGCCCAGCTGTATGCCCCAGTCGCGGTAATTGTTCACCTTCTCATCAGCCGCGGTTTTGAGATATTCGGGCATGATGGAAAAGGTGCGTTTGAGAATTTCCGGCTCTTTTACAAAATAGGCCGAACAGTCGAAATTGACAAGCATCCATTTGTGGGGATTAAACACAAAGGAGTCCGCCATTTCAGTTCCTTTCATGAAGCTTCTGAATTCAGGAGCTATGGCTGCCGTGCCGGCAAAAGCAGCATCTACGTGCAGCCAAACACCATGTTGCCTGCATATTTGCGCTATTTCATCCACCGAATCCATGGCCATGGAAGAAGTGGTTCCCAAAGTGGCCACAACACAACAGGGTACAAACCCTTTTTGCAGGTCCTCCTCAATGGCCTTTTGCAGCATATCGGGCTTCAGGGCAAAATTTTCATCCACATCAATATACACCAGGTTTTGTCTGCCAAAACCGGCAATTTTCACCCCTTTTTCAATGCTGGAGTGGGTTTGGGAGCTGGTGTAAATTCTGAGGGTTTTATCAAATCCTTTTTGATTTACCTCAAACCCTGTGGCTTTTTCACGGGCCGAAAGCAAAGCACACAAGGTGGCTGTTGAGGCGGTATCCTGGATAACCCCGGAAAATTCTGCCGGTAAACCCACCATATCCCTCAGCCAGTTCATCACCACCTCCTCCAGCTCAGTAGCCGCAGGAGAGGTATCCCAAATCATACCCTGCACACCCAGACCGGCCGTGAGCATCTCTGCCAGCACCGAAACAGGGCTGTTGTTGGCCGGGAAATAGGCAAACCATCCCGGATGCTGCCAGTGGCTGATGCCCGGCATGATAATACGCTTAAAATCTTCAATGATTCTGTCTGCAGGTTCACCTTTTTCAGGAGGTGCAAAAGGCAGCTGCTTCTTCACATCTCCCGGTTCTACCCTGGATTTCACAGGATAATCCTCAATGGTTTCATAGTATTCTGCAATCCAGTCTACCAGCTCATGTCCGTATTTTCTAAAGGCTTCTTTGTCCATACATCCTACATTGTTAATTCTACTTTGAAATAGTTTTTCCGGAGTTTTTCCAGTGTCCTTTTCCTCACTCCTTCATATATTTTTCCTTTACCTTGTCATAATCGGGAATGTTGCGATGATGCCATTTGGCAATAACCTCCCAGTCTTTCATCAGCAGCAGTCCGGGATTGGCCCTGACAATGGTTTTCAGCTTGATGGCATCGGACTGGTAGAAAGGGTATGCTGCCTGCACCTGGTGACGGAACACTTCAATGTCGTCAAGAGAGCTACCTGTGAGGGCAATGAAAGAAACCTCATCGGCCTCAGCACGGGCAGCAAAATCGTTGATGCGACGGGTAAAAGCCTTTTCGTTTGTGCGTCGCACATCATACACAACAAGCAAAAACTGGTAATCAGGATTGCCCAGGTACGTGTCGGCCATATCAAACCCCGATTCATCCTGGATGACCAAATCGTCAACGGGAGCTTCGATGTATTCCTGTATTATGATTTCTTTTCGGTCTACAAACTCCCATCCTTCTTCAGCCGAAGGAAGTTCATCCACGGCAAACTCTTTTTGTTCGCCGGTGGTCGTGTTTTCATATATAAAATAAAACTCGGCAATCTCCTCCTGCACGGGCTGCATTTGTTCCTCAATGTTATTGCCCACTTTCCATGGGCGGAAATCCAGAATGGGGAGGTTTCTCAGTCCATACACCGAAACCGAAGTGATTAAAACAAACAACAATAGGATCAGGTACCAGTCCTTCTTTTCGGACCAGAGCGGTTTCACCCTATCTCTGTAAATAAAGATGAAAATGGCGGCAGCCAGGATAAAAATATTCTTGTAGAAAGTAGCCCAGTTACTGATTACCAGGGCATCGCCAAAACAACCACAGTCAGATACCGGATCTGCAATGGCAATGTAAAGGGTTAAGGGGGTAAAGAAAATCATAAACAACACGCCCCCCAAAGCACTATAGCGCATTTTGATACCCAGCAACACTGCAGCACCAATTACAAACTCAAGTCCACTCATCAAGATGGATAAGGGTAAAGCAGTGGGGAAAAGCCATTCGGTGCCAAAAGCCATGAAATAATCCTGGAACTTATAAGTAGAACCCAGCGGGTCAACGGCTTTGACAAACCCGGAAAAGATAAAAACAACACCAAACAATAAGCGGGAAACCCAAAGTAAAATATTTATTAAAGCATCTTTCTTCATAACATACAATTTTGGTTAGGCAGTGCGAATTTAGTGAATATGATTGAAGATCAAATCACCCGGTAATGAAAAACAATCTAAAATGCCTGAGTTAGTAACTGTCAAAAAGCGTCCTGGATAACTGCCAGCAATAGAAAATACAGTCATCCCTCCACCTTGGGTGTTTCTCAATGATTTGTGGGAAGCAGACACTGTGAAGGGAAAGTTATATGACCCACCCTTCCTTTAACAGCCAAAAACAAAAAAAGATTGACAGCAAATTTACTGTCAATCTTTTTTTGGGTCAGGAGGAGTGCATCTGTTGATTATCAATTGACCCTGGGGCCGGCAGCAGGCTCTAACTGTGAGCCGAAGGCTTCAGTAACCTCGTCTACCACTTCGCCCTGAATGCGGAATACTTTCATTCCTCTTTCATCATTGGACATGATACTTACCCGTCGACTGATTTTGTGCGGTCTGGGTGCCAATCTGAATTCAATGTTGACAATGCCCTTCTCACCCGGCATGATGGGTTGTCTGGGGTAATCTTTTATACGGGTACCGCAGCATCCGCGCACATTGGAAATCACCAGGGGTTCGTCT
>JAABSE010000044.1 GCA_011390575.1 Sphingobacteriia bacterium | reverse complement strand
GCCGCAATAGCCAGCCTGCGAAAGGAGTAAGATCCATGGGTAAAAACTTTGCATATTTTTTCAAATTTTAATCGAAGCACTCAGCCGCACGGCTGTGCGGCCATTTCCTGTGGGAGAAATACAAGGGTAGGCCCGCACGGTGGTGCGGGCATGAACTGAAGGGTAGATTTGTGCGGACGGATGAGATGAAGGATTTTTATTTAAAGAAGTGGTGCTTTTAAATTGCAAAAATTTGGGTAGGCAAAGTTGCTGATTACATTAACGCGGCCAATGTTATTGATTTAGAAGGTGATATTGTAAATAAAACAATAAAAATCAGAGAGCAATACAAGACAAAGCTCGCGGATGCCATAATAGCCGCTACAGCCCTTGCAAATAAACTCACCATCATTACCCGCAATAAAAATGACTTTGATAAAATTGAAGGTCTGGACGTGTTGAATCCTTATGATATTAAAAAAAACCGGAACTAAGTCCGGGCTTTTGTGTGTTATGTAATTCAATTTATTTTATCGGGTATTATCTAAAAATCCTAAAAGCATAATATCATTAATAATTTCAGTAGGATTTTTAAAAGACCAGAAAATTATTTTTCCCTTGTATTGAATAACTTTATGATTGATTTTTATTCCCCTTCCAATAATTGGAATATCATAATAAGGTTCTATTGAAATAATATCTTCCTTTGAAAATGAAAACTTACCGATCATAAAGGCTTTTAAAACCAGTTTGTCTTTCGTGGCTTTTAAGGTTGCGAAAGGCCATGTAGAATTAGCCATTCCTGCTCTTATGCCGCCTGTTATTTTTAGTTGATTCATTTTTTATTAATCTGGAAGATTTAGTGCCGACCCTGTTTTAAATACATATTTATTATTGCCTTTAATTAAATGCATAGTATCATTGTTAATGTACTTTATTATTGAATCCCCAACTGATGCAATTTCACATATTCCAACAGGGGAATAATCATAATTTTTAGATTGAGGTATCAATACTTTTCTTCCATCTTCCAACTCGATATAACAGGAACCATGACTTGGCTTTATTTTTACTATTTGATTTTTTAAAGAAGATTTCTTTTCTATAAGTTCATATGTCATGTTTTTATTGAATTCAATCACCAACAATCCTAAACCTAGTAATAAAATGAAAGAAATTGAAAATATGTACCAATATTTAGCTTTAGATTTTATTTTCATGGCTTTAATTATTTAATATAAGTTTTGCCCCAATTACCATCAACACTAATTGGAAGCGCAGAAACTCCGACAGATAATGTGTAACTTACACCAACTAAATAACCACTACCTCTATTACCCATTACCGAAGCACCGCCTCCTACATTAAGCACTTCCCCAAATGATGCATAAACAGTAAACCTTCCATCACGTATATTGTCAAAACCAAAATTACTATAATCACCACTTAAATAGTAATATTCTGTAACCGTAATGCCAGCAGATGCTGAAAGAACTCCTCCTGCAAACATTCCTAAATCTGTTAAAGAAGAACCTGTTCCTTTATTTGGGCCATTTAGAAGCCAAATATATCCTCCTTCAACTTCAGATCCTCCAACTCCTGTGATTACTTTTACACCTCCTGATACAGAGACTGCATCGGGATAATGTAAGAATGCTCCTCCAGGCCCTAAGGCAGGTGAGATCGAAGCAAGCGCTAATCTAGATGTCCCAGATAAATTATAAGGACTAAACCAACTATTACCCCCTCCTTTTGCGGCATCTCCATATCTATCCACACCCGTCAAAGAAATCCATCTTCCGCTATATTGGATATGGATGGTATTCCCATCTGCCCTTCGGTGCAGTTCAATGCCCGCATGAGGGACCCATTTAAACTGGTCAGAAGTACTGTATCCTTCCTGACTCCAAAACTGTATGTTCTTCGTCTGTTGATAGCTCATCTTTCCAAAATTCCTCACCCAATCTCCACCTCCTATTGAAAAAGGATTCCCAATACTCCCTCCGAAACTCGAAAAGTTACCTCCAAATGACGGGTAATACCCTGGTGAATTGGGGTTATTGTTATAATAAGGTGCTGCATAGCCCTCATAATGGTTCGCAGGAGGAATGTTATCGGGATGTGTCCTTGCCATACCATACCTTCTGGAGTATCCGCTTGGATCAATAAATTTCAGCGGGTTATTTACAACATAGCTGTACCTGTTAAAACTCTGGGCAAATGAGGATTGGACAATAGGGTCCGGGCTGAGGAAACGGCTCACCATTGGGTTCCCGCAAAATAGCGGGATAAACTCCTGCCCTGCCATTCATATTAATCAGTCCAAATTCCTTTAAATGTTTCCCGCAAAAAGAGCGGGACAGGCATACCAGTGAACCCGCGGTCAAACATTAGGTTACCAAAGGATTTAACGGGTGCCCATTGCCAGGGTGCCGCTTTTATAATTCAAAGAACGTTTTACCCCTGCAATTTATAAAATATTTTGATTGGTAGTGGTATAAAATGATTGTTTTTGTTTCAGGCTTTCAGCCTGATGGTTTGTTGGCGGACATTTTCCCGGGGCGGTGCCCCGGGCTTTGATGGGGCAGCCTGAAAGGCTGAGTGGGACTGTGGATTGTTATGTTTGAGACGTGCCTTCAGGCTCGTCTCTACTGGTGTTCTGGGGTTAGAATGGGAGACGTGCCGGGAAGGCACGTCTCTACAGCTGTTGTGCAATAAATGATGAGGTTATTTTAATCCGTCTCTGTGCGGTTTATGAAATCCGGCGGATAACCGGTAATACCAACGGCAGCACCTTGTAAAGACTTGCCTGTACGGCACGTCTCCAAGACACCCCACGGATAAGGGGGTAGAGACGCGCATGACGGCGCGTATCTGATTTTTTGTTCAATGGAGTGGGGGTATGTCTCCAGTTCATGGTCTCATGAAGATGTTGAAAATGAAAGAATATTGAATTACAAATTCAATGATGTTCAGAGCGGAATTGCAAATTCCGCTCAGCCTGGGGACAGGTACATAAAAAATCACCCCGTGATTTTTAAAAACTGGGTCTTAGCGGCCCTGCGAGAGGAAAAAGACGGAGTTGATTTTATGGAATGATGTTCAGAGCTGAAATGCAATTTCCGCTCAGCGGGGGAATTCCGCTCTATCAGCGGCCGGACAGTTATACTAAACATCCTGTAAGCAAAAACAGGATGCATAAAAAAAACGACCACCCCGCCGGGGATGGTCGTTTTTTATGATTCTGGTAAGAGGGAGTTGTTATTTCACCCGGCTTACTTTGAATACTTCGGTTCCTTCGTGGGTAATGATTCTTACGAAGTAGTTGCCCACGGGCAGGTGTTCGAGGTTCAGCGTGTGAGAACCTGTAGCACTGGTTCTGGTAAGAACTACATTGCCCAGGATGTCTACTACCTGAATGTCTCCCTTGATTCCTTCGGCCATCTCCAGGTTGAGCTGGTGGCTGAAGGGGTTGGGGAATACAGAAATGCCATTCTGAGTAATTTCAGCTATGTCGGTGCCGTCGGGTTGTAGCTCAATATCCATGATAGCATGGTCATCTACCAGTTCAAAGCTTCCTTCATAGTCAAAATAATGTTCACGGCTGATAGAATAAGTATATTCGCCTGGCATCATGTACAACATTTCATAATGACCTTCCTCATAGTTATGGTCATTAATGGTAATAATGGCATCTGTTACATCATGGCCCCATGTGTCTGTTATGTTGAAAGTAGCATTGAACTGTCTGGTGAGTAAAAACTCAACAAAAACAGTGGGTTCATCCTCTTTGGAAGGGGCTTCAATCACAAACTCCTGGTTTTCTACTCCCTGGTGGCTGTATGCGTCTGCAGAAGCATGGTAAGTGCCGGGTTGCAGTGAAATATGAGCAAGTCCTGTTTCATCGGTGTTCAGTTTCATGCTTCCTACTTTCACTTCTGCATCCTGCAACTGTTCTTCAAATTGGTTGGTTACAACAAACTCAACAACTTGACTGGGAGCAAGTTCTTCGGAAGCAAAAGCAAGATACAGGTTGGGCCTTACGGCAGTATTGCCGTTATAGGAGGGGACTGCCTGTGTGTCGCTGTATCCGTATGCAGTGCGATTGGCGCCAACGTTGGTGCTGGCTACCCTATAGTAGGTTGAAGTCCATTGTGGCAGGATGCCCCAAACTATTTCAACCAACAGGTTGCTTTCTCCATCGTACTCAAAAGGTTCAATTTCCCATACGTGCCATCCTGTAGCAGAGGGCATCTGGTAGGTTCCTGCCTGGAATACTACTTCAGCGTCGGTAGTGTTAATAAACGCCGAACCAAATGCGTCTTCTTCCACATGCATCATACGGATGACAAAGTTGGGCAGGTTGTTGTACTCAGTGGCCACCTGTATAATGTCGAAGCCCAGTTCAAGGACAGTTTTCTCACCAGCGCCCAAATCATCTGCTGTGTAGATCATCTGCGAACGGTTGGCTTTGTAGTAGTTATAAAAAGGATATTGAGCAGATTCCTCTTCTCCATCCCCAATTTCGGCTTCCGGAATTTGACCAATTACCAGCATTTGTTCTGACTGGAAGAAGTGAGCATCTTCAATCGTAAACAACAAGTCGACAAAGGTTCCTTCTATAGCTGAGGCGTGGGCATGTACTGTGTAGGCAATGTCAACAGTATCTCCGGCAAGTATAATGCCTGGTTCGTTAACATCTTCCTCAATAGTAAGGTAGGGGTTGGAAGCCAGCATATGTGCAACAGGTGCCATGGCCGGTGCCCCGCCGGTATTGATGAAAGATACTACCAAATCAGCTGTTTCACCGGCGTCTAGCATACCATTATCGTTGCCTGCTGAGTCATCTAATACGTATTCAGAGATGTTAAATAACGGGGAGTATATCCTGAAAGCAAATCCGCTTTCCCAGAGTTTATCCTCTTCTTCTTCATCCTGACCTGTGATTTCAAGGCTAAACATTACGTTGTGATTGTCAGGGATGCTGTCAGCAATCTCAAGGGTATATGCAGCCTCCAGCATCATATTATTATCCTGGTCAATCTCTCCCCAGAAAGCTTCATTGCTGGTAATGGTGACGTATTCGCTATCGGTGGTAACAACCGCACTTACATTTTCAGCCTTTTCGATACCTACATTTTTCAGGGAGAGGTTCAATGTAATGGTTTCATTATAGTCTGCCTGGTTGTTGTTATTTCCTTCGCTATCGTCAATTTCGAATTGATCAAACACAACGTAAGGACCATCGGGTGGGATTACCTGAATCTCTTCATTGATGTAAGTCTGCTTGTTGAAAGACATAATCGTAAGAGTGAACGTGGCAGGTTCATTCACAGGCTCAGTAAATTCTACCGTAGCGGTTCCTCCGTCTACCACACCGGTGCCTACAATCACTACTTCTTCCTCCATTGTATCATAATAAGTAAGGGCTACAGTAGCTCCTTCTGCATCGTCAACAGTGATTTCGAAAGCCGATGTGCCTATCAGGATTACGGGATTGTAATTGGCTGAAACAGGTGTGGGGGTAGCGGTTCTTACCTTTAGGGTAGGGTCACCAAACAGTACCCAGGTATGATGCATGTCTGTACCACTGGATCCATGGGCCGGAATCATGGCCATACTTCCGTTGATGGAAAGTCCTCCAAAGGTTCTTTGATAGGTATTTACATTGGCAAAAGTACTCATCTCTGCCATCAGGGTTACCATTTCATCCTGGCCGGTCATAGGGGGTTGCCATGCCTGGTTGATGGTAGACATCATGGTTCCGATGGCTCCGGTGGGTTGGTCTTCGTGGGTGGCTCTGAGCCATGCTTCTGCAAAGCAATAGTTGCTTACAAAGTTACCGTTCACACAGGCAACCGACCAGATAAAGGGCAGCTTGTTTACATTGGTAAGCTGGTTTACGTGGCTGTTGCTGTAACCGGCTACTGACCAGCCTGTGGTAGAACCGTGGTTGCAAAAGTTCACTACTCCGATACCTTCATTAAAATCGGCAGACATAATGCCTGCGTTGGTATTGGGTATTCCGGGCACATTGCCGTCGTAGCGCTGCAGTACGTCTGTATAAGTATAATTAAGCAAAGTGTCACGGATAAAGTTCATGTGCACATAATCTGCTTCGCCACCGTTGTGGCCTCCGCCGGCACCTTCGTTGCGGGCAATGCCCATACCGTTGCTCAGCCAGGTATCGGTTTCATCAAGGTTTCTTTCATAATGAATCATTCTTTCTACCTGTGTTTCCACATGGGCAACCGTTTCGGCTGAAAAACGACCTACAAAGACTTCATTGTAGCTATCGGTACCTTCCAGGAAACCATAGGCATTATCGGAAGGCCCACCGCTGGCGCTCATGGTTGGTATCTGCGGTCCATCGCCTACGAGCAACAGGTGCGCGAAATCAGGATTTTCATCGTAATAGTTTTGCACATAACTTTTGATGGCAGCAGCCGTGTTTCCGGCTTCTGATTTGGGCACCATCACGGTTTTGCGGCCCGTGGTGCGTTTCCAGTCTACAAAGGGCTGCATAGCTTCCAGAAAGTCGTCATGGGCTATAATCAGCAAGCTTCCTTCTTCACCTTCCAGCACCTGGTAATTTTTATCGGTGGCTTCCATGTTCAGGAAAAAGCGGTTGTAGATCAAACCGAAGTCTTTTTCTGTTTTCACTTCTTCGCGTTTGCGAACCAATGCATTTTTGCCGGGTTCGTTGGTGGAGGTTACTTCCACAACAATGTCAGTATATACTCTCAGCGTCTGACTTACGGGGTTATACTGGAAAGGAAAAATGGTAACGGTTTGCCCGCGGAAATCTCTCATGATGAAGGGATCTTCCAGTTGTGCCAGTTCTCCCGGCCAGAAAGCATCTTCGTTATAAGCTTCGCCATACACAAAAGGTACATCCTCAGGTCTGATATCCCGTGTAAAATGTCCTTTGGAGGGAGCGATAGCAATATTGTTGTATTCTTCGTATTTGTAGCTGATAACTTTCACATCCATCTCATACAAATCGGGAATAACAATGGAGGTGTAAAGTTTGGGCAGGTCAGGCATGCCTGCTTCGGTAATGTTCACACCGTTTTCAAGGGAAAGAATCATTTCTGTTCCACGGGGAGTACGAACAGCATGTTCAAAATATCCTTCCACCGAAAACTGAATGCCGGTTTGCCGGATGTTGCTCTCCAGGAGATGTGTGCCGGCTTCCACCGGTTGGTTGCTGGTGATGCCCACCCAGTTGTTTTGTGCCATGGACATATTTACAATGGCCAGCAACAAAACAAGTACAGTAGTTGTAAGTTTTCTCATGATGTTTGGTAAAGGTTAATAAAAAGTAAGTGATAAAATCCCGGTCAGGAGCTGCCCTGACCGGGAAGTATTTCATAAGTTATTGCAGAACAATCTTTTTGATGATCACATTGTCTTTGGAGTCGATTCGAAGATAATAAATTCCTGCCGAATAGCCACCCAAATCGATGTTAAATTGATTTTCACCCCCCTGAGGATTCACCATGCGGGTTTGCAAAGTTTGTCCCTGGTAGTTGGTTAATCTTACTGAGGTTTCAGTACTGAAACCATTCATCCTCACATTCACTCTGCCTGTGGTGGGGTTGGGGAAAATTCTCACATCCTGCTCCGAAACACTTTCCACAAAAGTACCGTCAGGCTCTAAGGTTACGTGAAGTTCGAGGTCGTGGTCTGTAATTTCGAAAGAACCATTTTTGTCAAAATATCCGGAATGTGTGATTGTATATTCATACGTGCCGGGTTCAAGATTCTCGATGGTATATTCCCCGGGGTTGTGCTGGATGCCGTCACAAGTAATGGTCGCATTTTCCAGAACAGCGCCATAGGTGTCTTCGATATAGAAGTCAGCTTTTCGGAGGGGTTCACCAAAAATTACTTCTATGGTAAGAGGCTCATCGGCGATGGTGAACTCCTGATTAATTATGGGTTCATAATCCCCGGCCGTAGCCGTAAATGAATAAAGTCCCGGATAAAGGCTGATTTCAGCAACACCTTCTGCATTGGTAAGCATCTGGAGAGAGCCGATTTTCACCGCTGCATTTTCGAGCAATGTATTGTCAGGGCTTTTTGTAATGAAAGTAAGAAGCTGTTGAGGGTCGGTTTCCTCGGCCTGGAAGGAGATGTGCAGATTGGGTCGCACAGCGGAGCTTCCGTTGTAAGAGGGAATTACCTGGCTGTCGCTGTATCCGAAGCTTACCATATTGACGGGCATGGTGGTAGAAGCTACTCTGTAATAAGTGCTTGTCCAGCTGCTCAATTGTCCCCAGATAACTTCCACCAGCAGGTTGCTTTCGCCATCGTACACAAAATCTTCGATATCCCACAAGTGCCAGCCTGTTGCATCAGGCATATTATAAACATCTGCTGAAAATACTTCAGTTGCATCGCTCATATCTACAAAAGAACCAGGTACTTGATCAATGTCTACATGTTTGATAAGAATTTTGAAGTTGGGCAGATCGCGATAGTCGTTGGCAACCTGGATAATGTTGAATCCAACCTCTTTCATAACTTTCTCACCGGCTCCCAGTTCACTGTTCAGATAAAGCATTTGCGAGCGGTTGGCTTTGTAGTAGTTATAGAATGGGTATTGGTTGGAATTTTCATTTCCGTCACCTACCTGCATTTCAGGTACCTGTCCGATGATCAGTTCGGTTTGGGTTTCAAAGAAATGGCCATCTTCAATGTTCAGGGCAAGGTCAACAAAAGTTCCTTCTGAAGCAGCTCCATGCGCATTTACCAGGATAGAAACTTCAGTGCTTTCTCCTGCATTCAGGGCAGGCAATTCTAAGTTTTCATTTTCAATGGTCAGGTAGGGGGAATTTCCGGTAATTTCAAAAGCAGGATTCAGCGCAGTGGCTCCGCCATTGTTGGTTACCATAAAAGTAAGGGTGGCAAATTCACCCGGGTCAAGTCGCCCGTTTTCATCACCGCCTTCTGTGTCATCCAGGGTATATTCGGGGTTGATGGAAAATACAGGTGCAAAAGCCGTAACCCTGAGGTTGGAAACCCACTCATCGGTCCCATCGGTAATGGTCAGGGCAAAGGTGGCCTGGTAATTATCGGGCACGTTTTGGCTGATTTCCAAATCGAAAGCTGCTGCTGCAAAAGAGGTGTTACCGGTTTCTCCGGCTTCCATGCCGTCAAACTCAACCGGGTTGCCGGGGTTGATGATGCTGATGTAAGGATCTGTTCCGGTAAGGGTGGCAGTAACGGTACCCACAGGGTCAGCTCCTACGTTTTTGATGGTTACATCCAGCGAAATGGTTTCATTGTAGGTGGGTTGTCCATCGATATCATAGTGGTCAAGTACCACGAAAGGTCCTTCGAGGGCTGCTGCAGGCACAGTTTCAATATACGGTATGTATTGCGATTTTGTTACCACAATGGTTACGTCACCGCCATCAAGCACTGCCTCAATGGGTACTTCTACTTCACCGGTTTCATCTACAAAAGCTGCCCCGTGCAAAACACCATCTTTGCTGATGGCCACGTAGGATCCGGGTAGAGCTTCAACAGTATAGGTGTCGAGTCCAATGGGAAGGATAGGCATGTGCGATACCTCATTGTCAGAACCCTGGGTATGATAAATGAAAGTAGAGGGGTCGCCGAAAGTATGGTATGCCTGCCAGTAATACAGCGGGCTGGAATGGCTGGGGTAGTTCTGTACATCCACTTCAGTAACGGCCAGGTTGCCTACAAACTTCAAGGCACCCACTGCCAGGTAATCTGATACAAAGGGAGCGTCATAAGCGCCCAGTGTAGTCTCTTCTGCAGTAGGCACATAGCCGTCATTGGTTCCTGAGATGGGAAATGCACCTACAGCCCAGTAAAAATCTTCGAACCAATACGTATTGGGAGCAGAACCGATATATGCCACCGATCCTTTGTTGGCTGCACGCACCCAGGCTTCTCCAATACTTTCTGCATGACTGAACAATGAACTCTGGCAGCAGTTGCCCACCGCAAGGGGATATTTGCCTTCGTTGGTCATGTTGTGAATATCGGATGCATTAAGTGTGGGGCCTGCCCAGGAAGTAGGTGAGCAGTGTGCGGTAAAATTGATGAAGCTTACAGAAATACGATCGTTATCATAACATCCGGTATAGCTGTCCAGATAGGCATTTACGGTGTTGAACCCATGGGCTTCATTAAAATAATTCTGGGTGCCGTAATGTACGGTGGGTTGCCCTACCTTGGGATTCCAGTTTCCGTCCTGGCCTGCAATCAGGGTTACATCGTCCAGGTAGGAAGCATCTTCAAATTCATATTTCTCGTAATAGAGAATTTTATCCAGTTGGTTTTGCAGTTCCTGTACGTTTCTGGCTGACATACGTCCGTGATACATTTCAGGGAAATAGTCACCATCTACTGAAGCATAATAGAGGTCGGTTACTACATTGGATGCAGAACCTGTTGCAGAAGCAGGAACTTTGGTTCCATCGCCTACCAGGATAACAAAGGTAGGAGCAGGATCTTCAGGGGTAGCAGCATTGTAAATGCCATGAATGTGCGACTGGATGGCGGCTGCAGTTGTTCCGATTTCATCGGTATAGTCCACCTGCACATAAAATCCCATTTGAGTTTTCCACTCAACGAAGGGTTGCAGCGTTTCTTCAAATTCGCGGTGAGAAACGATGAGCATTTTTACGGGGTTTTTGGTCAAATCAGGATGATCGTCAAATGAATCGCGGTTCATCAGGGGGTTCAGAACCTTTGATTCCAGCACCTGGAAATAAGGGGACCATGTAGAGGTTTTGATATGGTTGGTCAGGGTCATGTCAGCATCTTTGAAGCTGATTTCCAGATCAATATTGTTGTAGACCTTGATGGTTCCGGTGCCCGGATTGTATTGTACCGGTGCTACAACCAGCCGGGCAAGGCGCATGCCTCTCATTACACCCAGCACTTCTATCTCAGCAATTTCTCTTTCGTTATAGCTGTTTTTGGCATAAGCTTCCTGCACAAATTCGAAGGGAACGTCCTCAGGTTGCTGGTCCTTGCGCAAAGAAGGCTGAACAGGCATCAATGCATTACCGATACCATAATCTGCCAGTTTGTACTCATGGGTGGTGTAGCTTTTTACATTTACTTCTACAGTTGCTCCAAAGGGAATTTCAATCAGGTTTTTGGCTGCGGGGAGTTTAGGTGTACCCAACTCGCCTACCGAGTAAGCGTTTTGAAACATCAGTTCGTTGAATGTTCCATGTTCGGTTTTCACTTCCAGGGCTTGAAGTTCATCAAAAGCATATTGCACTTTCAGGGTCTGAAAGGTGCTTTCTTTGACATGTGTCTGGCTTTTGTCTGCCTCAAGCCGGATAGGGCTTTGTGCGGAAGCACTGAAAGCGAAGATGAATAAAAAAACGGTTAAAAACCGCCACTGCAAAAAAATACTTTTTGCTCCTTTGTACATAAATAATAAATTTCTCTTCATTTGTTTGATGTTTGGGTTTAGAATGCTTTTTTTTTTGACCTGATGCTGATAACCGTTTGATGCAACTTTTCAACGCATGAATGCCCTGAGGATTCGGAATGCTCAAGAGTGGGTTAAAAGAAGTTAACCTACGGGGTAAAAAATGAAGGTAAGCGAAGGTGATTTTCCTTACAAGGGAAGTTTGACGTAAAATTAGTGTGCATGTAGGGGTTTTTCAGACTTTTGGTCGGTTTAATAAATGCAATTTCACAAAATTAAATAAATATATCTTATTCGCAAAAAAGAAACGGAAATAGTTGTTGTTAAATGTTGGCATTTAGGATATTATAACAGAGCAATAGCAGCTGAATCCTTATACTATTGATAAAAATAAGCACGCAGAAGTGAAAAAAATTAAGATAAAATAATGTCAGTCAGCATCAGGATAATAAAAATGACTTAATTTTCTGTACAGGAATCCATGAAGCCAAAATGCCAATGAGAGATACTGTCAGGAATACCAGGACAAAATCCCACGCATTGATTTGAACGGGGTAAGAATCGAGAATAAAGGTTCCCTGGGCTTGTAGTCCTACCAGGCTGAATTGCATTTGCAGCCAGCTAATTAATCCTCCCAGGAATATACCTATGGCGGCACCCCCCAATCCTATGAGCATTCCCTGATGAAGAAAGATGTTTTTTAATGTTTTAACAGAACAGCCCATGCTCCAGAGGATATTGATGTCTTTTCGTTTTTCCAGTACCAGCATTGTGAGGCTGCCGGTAATGTTAAACGCGGCAATCACAAGGATAAAACTCAGGATAAAGAATATGGCCCATTTTTCCTGCCGCATGATTTTATACAGAAACTCTTCCTGTTGCAATCTGTTTCTGACAATATAGTCATCTCCTGCTATTTCGGCAATTTGTCGCTGTATTTGCCTGATATTGGCATTGGGATCAACCGAGAGCATGACAGAAGTTACCTGCCGATCGTATTCCGTAAGATATCTTAACAATGATATGGGTGCTATCACATACTCTGTATCAAATTCCGACTGCACTGAAAACACTCCTGAGGCGAAGTGAGTGCTGGCATTAAATGCCTGTGCCGGATGGATGGTGGTTACACGCCCCCTGCGGGGGATGTAAATATGAAAGGGGTTGAGGTAGTCATGAATGCTGGCATTGAGCATCACAGATACTCCCTGCCCTATAATAAGGTTATCCATATCGCCCGATTGAAGTTCGTAATCTCCCTGCCATATCATGGTGTCCAGACCGGTAATGTGCCGGTAATTATCATCAACTCCCCGCAGGGTAACAATGTGCTGCTTGTCTTTATGGGTTATCAGCGCCGTTTCTTCAAATACTTCGCCCAGGTAAAGTACGCCGGGAATTTGCTTAATTTTTTCAGCCGGAAATTCATTGAAATCAAAGGTCTTTCCCTCAGCAAGTCTGATTTCCATATCCGGATTGAAGGAGTTGAAAAGAGATAGAATCAGCTTTTCAAAACCATTGAATACCGATAATACAATAACCAGGGCCATGGTACCTACCGACACACCCACCACCGCTACAATGCTCAGCACATTGACAGCAGTTTGCGATTTTTTGGCAAACAAATACCTGCGGGCTATGTAAAATGGAAAGTTCAAAAATGTGTTGTTTATTAATGCTTAAATAGTAACCACAAAAATAATGTGTGTCCGGTAAATAATTATTGATGTAATGAAAGCTGCAGCGCAGCGAAGATATTTGTAGTCATTTAATAAAGATGTTTGCTTCTAAGCTGCAGCGCAGCGATAATAGTTTAATAAATACATGAGTTGTTTTTTAGTTCCGGATATATGATAACGGGGTAGTGTTTTTACATTCATACCTCCTCACTATGGATTTTTAAACGCTTTCACCAAAAGTCCGGTTCCTGTCGAATGGTTTTTTCTTACATCAATGTAATTGAGAACCATGCAAAAGGGAAATACCAGCAGGTAATACAACGGAAGCACCAGGTAAAAAATTGCAGATTTTCCCAGCATCAGAATGGGGTACTTCATGGAAAGTTTCCATGACAGGCTGCCGGGCTTTCCGTATGAATACCTCACCTCAATGTTTTGAAATCCGGCACTTTTGAGTTTTCGGGTTATTTCTTCTTTGGCGTAACCGTCGCGCACGTGCTCTTCAATGAACGATTCGTCGTGTTCATGTTCTACCCCTGAACCTCCCTGGTCGGATGGTGTGCTGATAAGAAGCATTCCGCCGGGACGCATGGATGCATGAAAATTCTCAAAAACCTTCACATCTTCTTCTATATGCTCCATTACATCAATGGAAAGTACCAAATCGTAATATGCTGGTTTTTGATAGCGGGTCAAATCGCCGGTAAAGAAAGAAGCCTTTTTGACTGAGGTCTGGGCAAAAAACTGATTGCAATCTTCTACCTGCTCCTCTTTAAGTTCTATACCATGAATTTCCCACAAGGGATTTTTTTTTGCCACATACCAGCTGTATTGTCCAAAACCACTTCCTGCATCCAGCACCCTGATGTCAGGGTTGTTTTTGTGGGTTTTAAAAAAATCTTTGAGATGATAATGCACGTGCCAGGCTCTGAGCAATAATAAATCCAGCAATGTATAAAACAGTTTGCGCAGAATACTATGCCGGTTGAAAACTTTTCCCAGCCGGGCTTTTATGGGGTCATACTTCATGGATGGGCCTTATTTTTTCAGCAGGTTTTCAATGTTCTCAATATAGTCCAGGCTGTCATCCACAAAAAACTGAAGCTGGGGAACCTGCCGTAACTGGTTTTTTATGCGCATGCCAAGCTGCTTGCGGATTTCGCTGGAGTGAAAATGTACCTGTTCCATTACCGTATCAGTATCTTTACCAAAAATGCTCAGGTAAACCTTGGCAATGGAAAGATCCGTGGTAACTTTTACCTGTGTTACGGTTATCAGGGCCCGGTGAAACAAGTTAGGGGCTTCCCGCTGGAATATCTCTCCCAAATCTTTCTGCAGCAACTTGTTGATTCTTTTCTGTCTGTTAGTCTCCATAAAAATGCTCTCTTTTTGCAAATATACGCTTATTGCTTCAATTATATTCCCGACCCTTTCTCCGCTGACATTAAAAAAAGTAAAATTTGAAAGTAATATTTGTCTCTTTGCACATATTTACCTATATTTAATCGGTGGTGAATGGAAAGCTGAAAGGTGAAAGCTCAAAGGTGAAAGGTGAAAGACTAGAGAAAAGGAAAAGTGAAAGTGAAAAGAGAGAGGAGCTTCTGAGATCTACATTCTAAAATCTGCATTCTAAATTCTAAAATCTACATTCAAAAAATGAAAACACGTAAAGAAAAAGATTCCCTTGGTTGGGTTGAAGTTCCAGCCGATAAATACTGGGGAGCACAAACACAAAGATCAATACAAAATTTCCGCATTGGCAGGGAAAAAATGCCTGAAGAAATTATCGAGGCTTTTGCTATATTGAAAAAGGCCTGCGCCATCACCAACCAGAAAATGGGAGTTCTTACACCCGATATTGCCGGACCTGTTCAGCAAGCCTGCGATGAGATACTGGACGGTAAGCTGGAAGGAAATTTTCCATTGGTGGTTTGGCAAACCGGATCGGGCACCCAGTCGAATATGAACCTCAACGAGGTAATTGCCAATCGGGCCCATGTGTTGTCAGGGGGCAAGCTTGATGATGCGCAAAAAAAGGTGCACCCCAATGATCATGTAAACAAATCACAATCCTCCAACGATACTTTCCCCACGGCGATGCATATTGCCGCTTATAAGCTGGTGGTGGAAAGTACCATTCCGGCCCTGACCGCACTCAAAGATGCTTTGAAACAAAAAGCTGAAGATTTTGCTGCTATAGCCAAAATTGGCAGAACCCACCTCATGGATGCCACTCCGCTCACTCTGGGACAGGAGTTTTCGGGGTACGTTTCACAGCTCGAACATGGGCTGAAAGCACTGACAAACACACTGGATCATTTGAGAGAACTTGCTTTGGGAGGTACTGCTGTAGGAACCGGAATCAATGCGCCCAAAGGTTTTGATACAGAGGTAGCCGCCGAAATTGCCGCCCTTACAAAGCATCCCTTTGTCACGGCACCCAACAAGTTCGAAGCTTTATCGGCACACGATGCCATCGTGGAAACCAGCGGTGCCCTGAAGCAAATTGCCGTTTCGCTGATGAAAATTGCCAACGATATCCGTTTCCTGGGTTCGGGACCTCGATGCGGACTGGGGGAACTGTCCCTGCCTGCCAATGAACCCGGCTCATCCATTATGCCCGGCAAAGTCAATCCTACCCAGGCCGAAGCCATGACCATGGTGGCAGCGCAAGTGGTGGGCAACGATGCTGCCATTACCGTAGGGGGGATGAACGGACATTTCCAGCTCAATGTGTTTAAGCCGGTGATGATTTACAACCTGCTTCAGTCAGCACGATTGCTTGCTGATGCATCCCATTCTTTCAGGTCCAATTGTGTGGAAGGGATCTCTGCCAATGAGGGCAATATCAACGCGCATCTCAACAATTCGCTGATGCTGGTTACTGCCCTGAATCCCCATATCGGGTATGACAATGCTGCAAAGATTGCCAAAAAAGCCCACGAAGAAAACCTGACTCTGAAGCAATCTGCCATTGACTCGGGGTTGCTTACCGAAGAGGAATTTGACAGGTGGGTGGATCCGCGAAAGATGATTTAGCAATGGGGCTGAAGCCCAGTGAAGTTTTTGAGCTGATTATCCGTCAGCTAAAGCAGACGGCAATAGATACATTGTCTAATGGGTGTTAAGAGTACAATCACTTATCTATTGCCGTTGGATTTATCCAACGGATCCCGAAAGGCAGGAGAATTTTGCGCTGCGGGAAAATTATGGGCAAAGCTCTGCTTTTTGTGTCAGCGCAACAGGAAGAATCCTTCCATAAGGCGAACTCAATGGGGCTGAAGCCCAGTGAAGTTTTTGATCTGAACTTATCCGTCAGCTAAAGCAGACGGCAATAGATACATTGTCTAAAGGGTGTTAAGAGTACAATCATTTATCTATTGCCGTTGGATTTATCCAACGGATCCTGAAAGGCAGGAGAATTGTGCGCTGCGGGAAAATTATGGGCAAAGCTCTGCTTTTTGTGTCAGCGCAACAGGAAGAATCTTTACATAAGACGGCAATAGATACAGAAACAAAAAAACAGGGTGGCTTCGCAATAGACCACCCTGTTTTATATTCAGAAAATTATTTTGAAAAGGTATTAATATTCCCAGAGATCCAATTCGTAGTTACGAATATCTGTTTTGATTTTTTCGGCTTCCAGCAACTGGTCAAGACCATTTTCTATGTATTCCTGGATGAGCCTGTCATATACATTTGATTCTTTGTAAATGTAACTGTTAAACATTCTGCGCAGAAAAAGGTCATCGAATGACATGCGCTGTGCATCGTTTTGACGGTTAAACACCTCAGCATTTACCAGTACGTTTCTTGCTTCAGGGAAATACACCCAGAACAGAGGCTGATCACCGAGACTCTCACCGGTTTCAGGGTCAAATCTTTCTCTCACCGGACACAGGCCAATGATGCGAACATCCAATACCGAACGTTTGCTGTCGAAAAACCAGTTTTCCTTGATACGATATTTGGTAACATCCTCGGGATTGAGCGGAATAACAAAAGTTGTATCATACTCTTCGTAGGGAGGATTGGGACGTGTCAGGGTCCTGGTTTCTTCCCTGGCATACTGGTTCCTGATTTCTTCAGGGGTATAGGTCAGGGTAAATTCATCATCCTGGAATGCCTGAATCGCTCCTTCATTGATTGACGCCATAAGCACCTGCATAAGGCTTTGTCGGTCGTCGATGGTGGTATTGGGGAAATACAGGGGAAGATTGATTTTTTCTCTAAGGTCGATAACCTGCCAAACCCTTTTTTCCCATAGTACGTCTGCTTCTCTGACATAGGCCAGGGGGATAGGTTTTTTTTCCTCAATCCATACTTTATCATAAAATCCGTCTCTGGGGGTACCCCCTTCCAGCACCTGGGCGCTGAGGGGAACTGTAAACAGCATGGCTGTTAAAGAGAGAACTAAAAATTGCTTAAATCTGGTCATAATTAAAACCTCCGATATTTTTATTGTTTATTGAATTCTGAAAACCATTGGGGGTAAGCTGCGTTCCCTGCCATCGTCGCCCACGGCGCGAATATCCTGGAAAGTAAACCTTTGTCCACGGTTAGCGCGTTGAATAGCTGCGGTCATTTCCGGGGTTTGAACATTTGAACTGGCTTTCCACTCCATAAAGTCCCCTGAAACGGTGGTATTCATCGTGAAGGAGGTGATGCGGAAATCCATCTTGAAATCAAAGTCTTTCATTCTGGGAATAATGGGTGCAGCCGCAAGAATCTGGCGTGCAATATTTCCTTCGGTTTGTCCTGCAATCTCCGGAATGGGGTCAGGTACAACTCTTACCCTGAAGGAAGATTGGCCCATATTTCTTAATTGACCGTCAATCCGGGCAAAAGCAGTAATATTCACATTTTCGTTAATATTGTGATTCTGGCTTAGTCTTACGATGTAGCTACCGTTGGGTTGAGGCAGCAATCTGTTTCCTGTTCCGCTGATGCGGGGTTCAATCATATTGGCAGCTACTCCGGGCACAGATATGGAAACCGGGTTGTCAACACCCATATAGAAAACATTCATGGCGTCGGCACTTACCGTTGCAGAAGGTCTTTGAACCTGAAATTCATTGGAGAAATTAAAAGTTTGCATGCCGTCAGGACCCATAACCCTTACTGTACCCTCGTATTTTTGAACCCCTGGCCGTGTGGCCGGGATACGAATGGTGCTTCCTTCTACCGCTCTGCCATTGACAGTAATCTGTGGCATCTGCTTGGAGTCATAGGCAGCCACCAGCACTTCTGCTTCATAAACGTCGCCCTGCATTACGATTCCACTTTTAGGAATCACTTTGGCATCTACCTCGTCGAATGTAAACGTACCTGCTCCTATAGCTTCGAACAACTCACGCACTACATCAAACTGGGCATTGCGTACCTCGGTTATCAGGCGGCTGAGGTTGGTGGCAGCGGCAACAGGGATCTGCCTGTCGAACATAGCAGCCTGCCAGGATACTTCCATCCCGTTTTTATCTTTGAAGGGGCCTTCCAGATCAATACCCAGCTGAATACCCGAATTGGGGGGCAGTAAATCCAGCATCCGGATTTTGAAATCTTCAAGCATTTCTCTCAGAACGTACCCACGGGTATTGGGGCCACCGGCTTCGGTGGTGGCGCTGGTGGTACCATCTACATGTTCCAGCATCCAAAAGGTGGAGGAGACACTGTAATTGTCTTTCCTTTTCATGTCCAGAAGACTGAGCGTATCTGCTACTTCAGGTTCTATCTGGTCTACCTTGGCAATCATTTTGGCCCTTGAAGAGAGAATGAAGTCCACAAGACTGTCGGCAATACTTTTGGCTTCCTGTGCTTTGTTATAATACTCTCCAACCCTTTGGGGGTTGTCATCCCGTTGTTTTTCAAAGGAGTTGTATAGCAATTCCAGGTTGCGCTCAAAGTTCTTGTTGGTTTGTTGTAGCCCTCTGTCAACAAGTACGAAAGCATCGAGTACCTCTACTGAAACGTTAAGAGCCAGTAGCGCCGTTAAAACGAGGTACATCATACCAATCATTTTTTGTCGGGGGGTTTGTTTTCCTCCTGCCATATTGTTCTATTGCTGTGGGTTTATTAAAATGTGCAATTCTTATTCATGCTGTTGATGACAGCATCTAATGAAAATCAATATAATTTATTTCGTTACGTTGAAGTTCATTGCGGTCAACATATTACCATACACACTATTGAGTGCAGCAATGTTCTTGTTGAGTGCAGCCATTTGTTGCTTGTATTCAACAGTGCCTTCGGCAGATCCATTGATGTTTTCCACCAGACCTTCCACGGCATCTTTAATTTTGGCTGATGCCTGATATTGAGCATCGTTGGCTTGCAATTGCAACTCATATACCGCATTGAGTGCTTCAAGATTTTGAGCTGTTTTCTGCATTTGCTCAGAATATCTCTCACCTTGTGTGCTGGATTTTTCCAAAGCTTCAACTGTTTTAACCAGGAGTTCGGAGCTATGACTGTAATTGGCTGCCAAATCATTGGTATAACCGGTTATGCTTTTGATACTCTCGTTGTATTGACGCGACAAGTTGAGTTGTTCTTTGGCATTTTCAGTGGTTTCCTTATAGGTATCACTGAGTTGGTTCATTGAACCTACAGCATTTTTCAGGCTTCCGGCATACTCTTCTGCCAGGCTTAAATCATGCTTAAGATATTCGTTGGTATTTTTGTAGGATTGGCTTAGCTCAAGAACAGACTGCGATGCTGTTTCCATGTTTTGGATATAGCCCTGGGTTGCAACAGCAGCATTGGACATATCCGCAAGTTTAGAAGCATTATCGCTTAGGTTCTTCAACCCTGCGCTTAAGTTCTCAATCAATTCAGGTCCGATATTGGCCTCTTCAAGCATTCTGTCGAGGTTGGAAGATAAAGCGATAGTTTGAACATTGGTCGTTCCTCCTGTACGTGCCAGGCTATCTTTATCCCTTCCGCTGACTTGCTCATTGCCTTCTATTCCTCCCAGCTCCGGATATACCAGCGTCCAGTCGGGTTCTTCATGGGGTTTTTCAAAGGCAGAAAAGAAAAATATGAGTGCTTCTGTACCCAGACCAATGACAAGCATGATCCCTGCTCCGGGGTAGTGCTGAATCTTGAACAATGCTCCGATAATCACCAGTGCTGCTCCCCATCCATAGAGCTTGGACATGAAATTTTTGAAGGCTTTGGTTTGTGCAAATTTCATAAACTTTCAGATGTATGATTTGAATAAAATAATGAATTGAATGCTTAAAGATTAATAGACATTGGATGCTCTGTTTCCATCGCCCCTGTCTCTGCCGGGATAGGTTTGTACGCACCTGAAGCCGATATAAGATTTAGCTGTATCCTGGTATTCGTATTGACGGGTGCTTACCTGAAGCATAAATCCAACATCTTTCCACGAACCGCCCCTGATGGCTTTTCGCTTAAGGGTAATAGGATCGTCGGGCTGGGCTTCGTAATGGTAGTGCATGTTCATGTCGTGTCCAAAGTTATAAAACGACTCATCCCATGCATTAATTGTCCATTCAGAAACATTTCCTGACATGTCATACAGTCCATAGTCGTTGGGGGGATAATGACCTACAATAATCGACTGGAATCCACCGTCATCAACATAATTACCGCGCAAAGGCTTAAAGTTGGCGAGGAAGCAACCGTCGATGTTGCGGGTGTAGGGACCGCCCCATGGATAGGGGTTAAGGTCGAGGCCTCCTCTGGCTGCATATTCCCACTCTGCTTCTGTGGGCAGTCTGAACTCCTGAGCAAACGGACGCTCACTGTTGGAAAGATAATTGTTCAGGTAATTGGTTCTCCAGATAGTAAATGCACGTGCCTGAAGCCAGTTGACACCCACTACCGGATAGTGGTCGTAGGTGGGATGCCAGAAGTAATACTGGGTCATGGGCTCATTGTAAGCATAGCTGAAATCATGAATCCAGGCCAGGGTATCAGGATAAACGGCAGTTTCATATTCTACTACAAATTCATTTCGGGGGGTGTTTCTTTCTGAGCGCTTGGCAGCACGATTGATGTCGATGATGTGATACCTGTATATAAGCTTCCTGCTGTCAATTTCCCTTCTTCTGAAAAATCTTTCATGCTCTGGCAGGAAAAGCTCTTCCAGAACCTCCCTTTCTTCTTCGCCGTCCCAGCGAATGCGCTGACGCCAGTTGATCAACGGGGGCTCCAGGTCCATGCCATATTCATCCATCAAAATAAGATGCTCTTCATTGATGTCGGCCAAAAGCATGTGAGCAAGGGAATCTCTTACCCAGTTTACAAACTGCCTGTACTGGTTGTTGGTAATTTCTGTTTCATCCATATAGAATGCCGGGAGTGACAGTGTTTTGGTTATAGCATTTTGCGAATATGCTATATCCTGATCTGAGGGTCCCATGTTAAAACTTCCCATTGGGATGTAAACCATTCCGGGAGGATCTGCATAAAAACCATCCGGACGATCCTGAACACCTGTTAAATGACCTCGGCCTGAACGGTCACAACTGGTTATCAATACCACTATCGATGCAATTAATATTAACCTTTTCATGTTAATTCCTGATTTTATGACCACTATTAAAATAATATTTCTCAATAATAATTTTTGATTTCTCAAGTTTTTACGGCTATTGAATGATTAGGTTTCAAAACATACATCATTTTCCTGCCTATAAAAACCTGACATTTCTTTGTTGTTGCTGGATTCTATCGATATCCAGGCTGAAACAATATTGTACAAATATTTCATGACTTCCCCAGCTTCTTCCACTTCTTCCCAGTGGCGAGAGGGTTATGTCGTATGAATATCCGATGCTTATTTGTTCGAATGTTAGTCCCAAAAGCACAACAGCAGCGTCTTGTATTCTGTAGCTTAACCCACCCCAGAATCTTTCCCTGTAAGTAACCAGGGTGTTAATATCTGTTTGCAGGCTGCCAAAGTCTGTTTTGAACAGGATGGAAGGGCTTACCACAAACGAGGGTTGACCGGGAATCGGGTAATTGTAGCCAGCCGATACATATAAATGTCTTCTCAGTTGATAATCCGCGGTGCCTATTTCGCGGCGGGTTTGTGTCAGCTGACTGACTGAAATGCCTGCCCAGGCTGTTTCATCCATTTGATAAAACACACCCAAAGCTCCGTCTATCATCATCCTGGATTCTTCTCCTGAGCCGGTTAAAGCGGGGTCTCCCTCGGAAATGGGACGAAACTGTGCGAAATCAAACCTCTTGTCAAGAAAACCCAGCTGTGCACCAATTCCCATGGTGCCATAGTCCAGGTCAAGATGATAGGAATAAGCAAGTTTTACACCCAGAGCCGTTTCGTACCCAAGCTGATCCTGAAGAAAGCCCAGAGCCAGTCCTCCGCGGATAAAAGGCAGAGGCGCATCAACGGTAAAACTATAGGTTTCAGGATTTGTGCGATTACTCTCCTCGTCGCGAAAGCCTACCCATTGCTGGCGGGCCAGGGCTGTTGCACATATTGCATTGCGGAGGCCTGCATAACCAGGGTTGATAGCCATGTTGTTAAACATGTTATGACTGAATTGTGCCTCTTGCTGACCCATTACAATTTTTATATTGGAAAGGGAAAGGAGTGTTATTAAGACAGCGATGCAGCACTTTTTCATGTAAAACTGTTTTGGGTTTACTCAATTGTTCAAACGCAGTATTTGAAAAAAAATTGAATCAAAGAAGAAGTTTTTTTCTTCTCTTTCTTGCGCCTGTTTTTCGGGGCGTAAAAATACAACAATTTTTTATCAACAACGGGCTGTTAATAAGTTTTGGAACCATGATTTCAAAGAACATCTTGTTTTTCAGATTGTTGCCAAAAGTAAAATTCACTTAATGACACCACAAATATAAAAACTATCTCAGATTGCCTTATCAGTAATTCTACTCGTTTTCTTACCGAAGTATTACATGAGTCTTTTTCTGAGAAGCGGTAAAAGTACTATTTTTCCATGAGAAAAAACGTTATTTATAACTCCGGTAAAGGCATAATAACCCCACGGAACGTGAAGATTATGAGTATGTTAAAAGGTGTATGTGTGCAAAAATGACCCGATTAGAGAAACTTTTGATATACCTGCCACCATTTTTCCGGGAGTTCCTCCTGGCATGCCGACTGATAATCACTGTAGGAGCAGGGTACAAGAAATTGTCTCTCATATTTGGATTGTAATCCCTGGCAAGGAACTTCCATCCACCAGCGGTCGCTTATTTTGCTTTTATAAAAGACAATCTCATCTTTGAATTCTTTCATGGATACCACGTATTTAACATAGGTGGAGCCATCTTTTCGCTGCCTGTCGGGGAAATCGTTTTTCCGGAAATAAAAACCTTCCAGGAAATACCAAATCATCTGTGCTACCAGGTGGGCGGTTTGTTCTCCGGTATCATAGGCAGGGTTGAGTTCGTAAAAACCAATTGAAGATAGTTTGTCACTCAATCCGGCATACCGGATTATCTGGCAGGCCTCTTCACCGTAGAAGCCATTGGGTGAGGCATTTGCATTGCCTGGTGCATCAGATTGCCTGATGCAACTAAGGTCGAAGCTGAGCATATCGGCATTGCGCACAATGGGCTCAACCTCCTCCAGATCTTTTCGCACGATGCCCAGCCGGTAAATGTCAAAATTTAGCTTGTGCATCAGCTCAATGGCATCCTGATCCACAAAGTAGGTCTGATAGCCAATGTTGGTATAATTGAAAAGGAAGTTGGGCTGGTGGGTGAGTATCTTGTTCAGATAGTTTTTGTGATGGATTTTTTCTTCGTTCAAACCCAGGTCAAAAGAAGAGTCGACAGAAACGATATTAATGATCTGACCCAGGGTTTCGTAAGCTCTGTAATTGGCATAGGAGAGATCCTGGCTGCCTCCCACGATTATGGGTATAATTTTTCTCTCCAGCAATTCTGAAACCACTGCTTTAACCGCAAAGTAGGTGTCTTCTGTGGATTCTCCCTGCTTGATATTCCCCAAATCGGCCAGTTTGAGCTTGAACGGCCCCTGGTAAAGGTTGTATAAATACTTTCGCACATAGTCCGGTGCGTAAGCGCAACCTTGATTATCTCCTGCATTACGATCCTCTTTTACGCCCAATAATGCTATATGAACATCATCAAGGGAAGGGAATACCTGTTCCTCATTATTATAACTATTGATTACATTACCCAGAATCAGTGGGTGGGAGTCTTCAGAAAAGTTGATTTTCTGGAATTCCACCGGTACGAAAAAATCAGCAATTTCCATAAACAGAATTAAAGATTTATTTTTTCTTCTTGCTTGGTGCTTTCTTTCGTGTTGTACGTGATTTCTGAGTTGAGGTTCCTTCTTTTATGATAATTAGGCAATCTTCCAGGGTGAGTTTCTCGGGATCTTTATCTTTGGGGAGTTTGTAGTTGTTCCCTTCTGCGGCCAGATAGGCACCCCATCTTCCACGAAGAATTTTTATATTTTCATTCTCCTTAAATTCTTTGATTACCTTCTGGCGATCTTTTTCCCGCTTTTCTTCAATAACTTCTAACGCTCTTTCCAGTTTTACGGTAAGGGGATCATCTGTTTTGGGCAACGAATAGAATTTTGAGTCATGCCTCAGGTAGGGGCCAAACCTGCCTACAGCAGCCACAATCTCCTTGCCTTCATATTCACCCACTTTTCGCGGAAGCTTGAACAAATCCATGGCTTCCTCAAAGGTTATGGTTTCCAGGCTCTGTTCTTTTCTCAGCCCTGCAAATCGGGGCTTTTCTTCATCTTCGGCATTGCCAATCTGAACCATAGGTCCAAAGCGACCAATTCGGACTATCACATCCTTGCCCGATTTGGGGTCTGTCCCCAGTTTCCTCTCTCCACTGAATTTTTCTGATGTCTGCAGAGTATGTTCAACTTTTTCATGAAACGGATAGTAGAACTCATGAATTACCTTGGTCCATTCCTTTAGACCATGGGCTATTTCGTCAAACTCTTTCTCAACCTTTGCCGTAAAATTATAATCCATGATACCCTTGAAGTATTCCATGAGAAAACTGTTAACCACAATGCCAATATCCGTGGGAAACAGTTTGTTTTTTTCTGTGCCGGTAACTTCGGTTTTCTTTTGCTGAGATATTTTATTGTTTTTCAGGGAAAGGTGTTCATAGGAACGTGTTTCACCCTCCCTGCTTTCTTTTACCACGTATTCTCGTTTCTGTATGGTTGAGATGGTGGGGGCATAGGTAGAGGGGCGTCCGATACCCAGTTCTTCAAGTTTTTTCACCAGGCTTGCTTCTGTATAGCGGGGTGGATGTTTGGTGAATCTCTCCTGGGCGGTTATTTCGTCCATGGCCAGTTTCTGGTCAACCTTAAGAGGGGGAAGGATTCCTTCCTGAACTTCTTCATCTTCGTCATCTGTTGACTCCAGATACACTTTCAGGAACCCGTCAAACTTCAATACTTCACCGTTGGCGATAAACTTCTCATCCGTTGTGGTGATGCCGATGGTAACATTGGTTTTTTCCAGTTTTGCATCGCTCATTTGTGATGCCAGGGTGCGTTTCCAGATAAGCTCATAAAGCCTTTTTTCGGAGGCATCAGCACCCGCTTCTGAAACATTCATGTAAGTAGGCCTGATGGCTTCGTGGGCTTCCTGGGCCCCCTTGGATTTGGTGGCAAATTTGCGGGTCTGAATGTACTCTTTGCCGAAGTTTTTCTCTATGACCTCTTTGGCCATTGCTACAGCGCTATCGGAAAGGTTTACCGAGTCGGTTCTCATGTAAGTAATTTTTCCGGACTCGTATAATTTTTGTGCCACAAGCATGGTTCGCGAAACCGAAAAGCCCAGTTTACGACTTGCTTCCTGTTGCAGTGTGGAGGTAGTGAAGGGAGCGGCAGGAGATTTTTTGGCTGGTTTGGTCTCAATATTCTCCACCAAATACTCAGCATTTAGGCACCTTTCCAGGAATTCAACTGCCTCTTTCCGGGTTTTGAAACGCTGGGGCAGTTCTGCTTTGATAACTGCGGGCTGGCCATTGTGTATAACGTGAAACAACCCCGTTACCCTGAAAGAACCGGTACTTTTAAATTCCTGGATTTCTTTTTCCCTTTCCACAATCAATCTTACAGAAACAGATTGCACCCTGCCGGCAGATAGTGAAGGTTTTACCTTTTTCCACAGCAAAGGTGAAAGTTCAAAACCCACCAGGCGATCCAATACCCGCCGGGCCTGCTGGGCATTTACCAGGTTGATGTCAATGGTTCGTGGCATTTCTATGGCATTCTGAATGGCCGTTTTGGTGATCTCATGAAAGACAATCCTGCGGCATTTCTTCAGATCAAGTTTCAGACTTTCGGCCAGATGCCAGCTTATGGCTTCTCCTTCGCGGTCCTCATCAGTGGCCAGCCAAACTACTTCTGCATCTTTGGAAAGCTTTTTCAATTCACTGACTACGTTTTTCTTGTCGGCCGAAATCTCATATATGGGTTCAAAGTTGTTCTCTATATCTACTCCTAATTTTGTTTTTGACAAATCCCGCACGTGTCCGAAACTCGATTTTACCATAAACTCTTTCCCAAGAAATCCTTCAATGGTTTTGGCTTTGGCGGGGGACTCTACTATTACCAGATTCTTAACCATAATCTCAATTTTTTAAGTGCTCATTTTTAAGCTTGCAAAGCTACAGAATAAATTTCAAACACGAATCGGACTTGTTCTGTTCAAATGGAGTGATCCGGAAATCCATGCATAGTATCTGGCAACTGCCAGAAATAGAACATCTTACCAAAGAAAAAAAACAGGAGGTGTTTCCGGGTCAGCTCATACCCATTGGGTAGCATGGCCTTTTTAAGAACCATTTTTGTATGCTATTGTTTTGTAAAATAAGGCAATTAACAGGTTAATTTCTAAACATCCGGTAATAATTTCTGTTTGGATTGCAGGTAATTTAAGTAATTTTGCAGATCAATGCTTAAATCTGTAAATCACACAACTAATTGTATATCAAGCTTTGGAAAAGAAAATATATATAGAAACCTACGGTTGTCAGATGAATTTTTCTGACAGCGAAATCGTAGCATCCATCATAACTGAAAAAAACTATACTTCTTCCGATAAGGCCGAAGATGCAGATATTATATTTCTCAACACTTGTTCTATTCGCGAAAATGCTGAACAGAAGGTCTTTAACCGGCTGAAGCAATTGCAGCATCTGCGCAAAAACAAACCCGGCCTTGTGCTGGGAGTGCTGGGATGCATGGCCGAAAGGTTGAAAACCTCTTTGCTGGAAGAAAAAGAAATGGGCATGCGGGTAGATATGGTGGTAGGACCGGATTCTTACCGGGATCTTCCCCAATTGCTGCTGGATGTGGAAAACGGTCAGAAGGCCGTCAACGTGATTCTTTCCTCGGAAGAAACCTATGCGGATATCACTCCTGTGCGTTATGCCAGCAATGGAGTGTCGGCTTTTATCTCCATTATGCGGGGATGTGAAAATTTCTGCACCTATTGTGTTGTCCCTTTTACACGGGGTAAAGAGCGGAGCCGTAAGCCCGAAAGTATTATCAATGAAGCAAAAGGTTTGTTCAGAGATGGGTATCGCGAAATTACCCTGCTGGGACAAAATGTGAATTCCTATCACTGGCAGGATGAGCAATCCGGAAAAGCATGGAGTTTTCCTGCCCTCATGGAAGCAGTGGCCTTAATTGATCCTGCATTGAGAATCCGGTTTGCTACCTCCCATCCCAAGGATATGTCGGACGAATTGTTGCAGATTATTGCTTTGCATCCTAATATTTGCATGGCAATTCACCTCCCGGCACAGTCAGGAAGCAGCAATGTGCTGAAAAAGATGAACCGAAAATATACCCGTGAAGATTACATGGATCGCATCCATGCTATCCGTCGTATCCTTCCTGGATGTGCCATCTCCACTGACCTGATAGCCGGCTTTTGCGGCGAAACAGAAGAAGATCACCAGCAGACCCTCAGTCTTATGCACGAGGTGGGGTTTGATTTTGCGTTTATGTTTAAATACTCCGAACGTCCGGGCACACTGGCTGCCAAAAAACTTGCGGACGATGTGCCGGAGAAAGTAAAATCAAGACGTTTGCAGGAAATCATTGATTTGCAGAATGAATTGTCGTTGAAGAGCAACCAGGCTGATGTAGGCAAAGAGTTTGAAGTACTGATAGAGGGAACTTCCAAAAAATCGGAAAAGAGGGTTTCGGGTAGAAACAGCCAGAACAAGGTGGTGGTTTTTGACAATAATAAAGATTTCAAACCCGGAGATTACGCGAAGGTGAAGATTACAGCATGTTCTTCGGCTACCCTGCAGGGAGAATATGTGGAAGGGTAAATATGTGGAAGGGTAAAGGAGTAATTGGCAGTCTCAGATGTCGGTAATTATCCGGTCGCTGAGTTTGCCGCCGGTCGCTGAGTTTGCCGCCGGTCGCTGAGTTTGTCGCCGGTCGCTGAGCTTATCGCCGGTCGCTGAGCTTGTCGAAGCGCTGCACGACATGCGGTCAGCAATCATTCACCGGTTTTCTTGTATTTTTGCAACAAAACAGCTTCTGCTATTTTGAGATCGGACGGTGTGGTAATTTTGATGTTTTCGCGGTTTCCTTCACAAAGGAATAACCTCTCCCCGGTCTTTTCCAGCACTGAAGCATCATCGGTAAAGGATTCGTGGTAGTTTACCAGGTAGGCTTTTTTCAGGGTTGCAGCCATAAAACACTGGGGCGTTTGCACCAGGCGCAGCGTGCTGCGGTCCAGGGGTTTGTTGAAGGCATTTTCAACTACACGCACCGATTCGGTTACCGGAACCACCGGTATGGCATTCCCGAATTTTTCAGCAAAATAAAATGTCTCGTTAATGGTTTTTTGCGATACCAGGGGGCGAACTCCATCATGTATAGCCACCACCGCGTTGTCAGGTACCAGCTTTAGTCCGTTTTTTACAGAGTGAAATCTTTCGGGTCCTCCGGGAGTAGTTTGAACAGGAATATTGAATTTATGTTCCCGGCATAACTGTTCCCAGTAAGGTATCTGGGAATGAGGCAGGACAAGAATGAAATGAATATGGGGGTCAAAGCTGAAAAATACTTCAAGGGTATGCATCAATAACGGTTTTCCCAGCAGGGGGATAAATTGCTTGGGCAGGGGGGTGTTCATACGCACCCCCGAACCACCGGCAGTTATGATTGCATATTTGGGACGCATGATCAGATAATCAGCATGGCATCACCATAGGTAAAAAATTTGTATTTTTCTTTTACGGCTACCTTGTAGGCTTTCATCAGTAAGTCGAATCCGGCAAAAGCAGAAACCATCATCATCAGGGTGGATTGGGGCAGATGGAAGTTAGAAACCATCGAATTGGCCACACTGAATTCGAAGGGTGGATAAATAAATTTGTTGGTCCATCCTTCATAGGGCTTGAGTTGCCCATAAATGCTGACCGAAGATTCAAGTGCTCTCATGGTAGTAGTTCCCACTGCACAAATATTTTTTCGCTGATCTTTGGCTTTGTTCACAATGTCAGCGGTAATTTGCTCAATCATGAACTGTTCTGAATCCATTTTGTGTTTGCTGAGGTCTTCAACATCTACACTTCTGAAATTGCCCAGTCCTGCATGAAGGGTTATATCTGCAAAGTTTACCCCTTTGAGTTCAAGCCTTTTAACCAATTCACGGCTGAAGTGCATTCCTGCAGTGGGAGCGGCCACAGCCCCTTCTCTCTTGGCAAAAACGGTTTGATACCGTTCTTTATCTTCTGCATTAACAGCTCTTTTTATAAGTTTGGGCAGGGGTGTTTCTCCCAAAGATTCCACGGTTTTTTTGAATTCATCATAAGTGCCATCAAACAAAAATCTGAGCGTACGCCCCCGGGAGGTGGTGTTGTCGATTACCTCGGCTACCAGGTTGTCGTCATCGCCAAAGTAAAGTTTGTTGCCAATACGGATTTTTCTTGCCGGATCAACCAGTACATCCCATAAACGGGCTTCGCGGTTGAGCTCGCGCAACAAAAATACTTCAATCTTGGCCCCGGTTTTTTCTTTGGTTCCGTAAAGTCTGGCCGGAAAAACTTTGGTGTTGTTGGTTATCATTACATCGCCATCATCAAAGTAACCCAAAATATCTTTGAATACTTTGTGTTCGATGTCACCGGTTTTGCGGTTGACAACCATCAAACGGGATTCATCGCGGTTTTCAGATGGGTTTTCCGCAATCAACTCAGCGGGGAGGTTGAATTTAAAATCAGATAGCTTCATTTTTTTCTGTATATTGTGAAAAGGTGTGCAAAGATAATACAACCAAGAGGCCATGTCAATAGCTTTGGCAATAAATTAAAGAAAATCAGTGTCTTTTGTTCAATGGGTTAATCAAGTACTTAAAGTTTTGTTTTCCCTGGTGGGGCAAGTTTTGTTCTTTCCATTCTTTTTTAGCGCATTTAGACCTAAATATGATTTGCCATCTCATACATTAACCATTGACTGTATATTTTGTTTTTTTATGAACAAAATATTTCATACTTCCATCCCAATGTCCTTACTTATCTGCTACATTTTGAATGTAATGCATAAAATCTTCGATGCTGGTGGCCTGGTCAACAGAAATATTGCCGATGCGGGTTCTCCTCAGGGCTTTCAGGTATGCTCCTGATTGCAGTTCAACGCCCAGATCTCTCGCCAGTGACCTAATGTAGGTGCCTTTGGAACACACTACCCTGAAGTCAGCCTCGGGCAACTCAAACCGAGTGATTTCATAATCATGAATCATGATATCGTTGGCTTTAAGTTCGATCTGATCTCCGGCCCGTGCATGCTCATAGGCCCGTTTGCCTTCAATTTTTTTGGCTGAAAAAAGTGGGGGTACCTGCCGGATAGCGCCTGTAAAGTTTTCCCTGATCGTCTTTTCCACCAAATCCCTGCTGATGTGATCTGTGGCAAAGGTTTGATCAGGTTGGGTTTCCAGATCTGAAGAGGGAGTAGTAGCCCCGATAAAAAATGTGCCCGTATATTCTTTTTCCTGCGCCTGGTATTCGTCAATCTTGCGGGTCATCTTGCCGGTGCATATAATTAGCAGCCCGGAAGCCAGTGGATCGAGTGTCACTGCATGGCCTACTTT
>JAABSE010000043.1 GCA_011390575.1 Sphingobacteriia bacterium | reverse complement strand
TATTATTCCACTTCTGAATTGTGGAGAGAAAGAATGCGGGCCTTTATTGACACCATTCCTCAGGGTCATTATGTACTGGCCGTGAGCCACCGCAACCACAATGCCCAAAACTATCCCGAAGAGTTATACCAGGCTTTTGAAAACCTGGGAAGTGCCAATATCCGCACCCTGAACAACAATACGCCCTATCTGCTTTTCGGGCAGAAAGGTGCCCCCATCGGGTCGGCCAATGAAGTAATCGGATCGTTAATCACATCTGTCATCCAGCTCAATGACAGCATCAACACCAACTGGGATGAGGGAAGCATCCTTTCAGAAACCATTGGCCCTGCCAGCAAGTGGGAAACTGTTTACTGGAGCCAGGAAAGCTATGAGCAGCTAAATACTGACTCTGTGTGGCTCAATGTAATAGGTATTGACAGAAACGGAAATGCAGACACTCTGCTGACCGGTATTTCGCCCCAACAGGGAAACATAGACCTCAACAACCAGGTGGATGCAGCCCAGCATCCCTATTTGAGGCTTATGGTAAACATGAGGGATGATGAAAACCGTACACCCGCACAAATGAAATACTGGAAAGTGGTATATGAAGGAATTCCGGAAACTGCGCTCGATCCATCTATCCATTACGTTTTTGAAAAGGATTCGGTGCCCGAAGGAAAGCAAATCATGTTTTCCACTGCTATTCACAACATCAGCGAGTACGACATGGACAGCCTGCTGGTCAACTACTGGATAATGGATCAGAACCGACAAATGCACCCCATTGATTACCCACGGCAACACCCCCATCCGGCAGGAGACATTCTTACAGACAGCATTTACTTTGATACCAAAGGTCTGGCGGGAAATAACAGCCTGTGGATAGAAGTAAACCCGGGCAACGATCAGCTGGAACAATACTTCTTTAATAATGTGGGGCAAATCCCCTTTTATGTTGAAAAAGACAAAACCAACCCCCTGCTGGAAGTAACTTTTGACGGGGTGCAGATAATGGACGGCGATATTGTTTCAGCCAAACCCTTCATCCACATGAGCCTGCGGGATGAAAACCCATTCCTTGCCCTGAATGACACTACCCTGATTAAGGTGTATCTGAGTACCCCCAATTCTTCGGAAGGAGAAAGGCTGTACTTTAATTCACACGGGCAGGAAAACATGAGATTTTATCCCGCAACACAGTCAGAGAATGTTTGCAGCATTGAATTTGAACCCGAGTTTGAAATCGATGGCAAATATACCCTGCGCGTGCAGGCCACCGACAAATCGCTCAACGAGTCGGGCGACAATGATTATGTAATCAATTTTGAGGTGGTAACAGCATCCACCATTTCAGAAGTGCTCAACTGGCCCAATCCCTTTACGACTGCCACGCATTTTGTATTTACCTTGACCGGCTCTCAACTCCCTGATTATATGAAAATCCAGATTCTTACCATTACCGGCAAAGTGGTGAGAGAAATAGATATGGCTGAATTGGGCCCCATCCGCATCGGGAGAAACATCACACAATATGCATGGGATGGGACCGATCAGTTTGGAGACAGGCTGGCCAACGGGGTATATCTTTACAGGGTAATCACCAATATCGACGGCAAGCAGATTGATATGAACTCAACTTCTGCCTCTAAATATTTTCATGAGGGATTTGGTAAAATGTATTTAATGAGATAAATGATTGTGATAACAGGGCTGTGATTACGGAAATAAAACAGCAGCCCCAAAACATCAAAAAGGGAAAAGCAAAAGGAATAACCTGCATGATAAACTATCCGGTAAAGATATTGATTTCGTTTGGTGAAGCGGTTGGAGGCAACAACAAGTTCCTTTACTGGTTGATGCACAATGGTTATCCGGAGCTTGCGGCACTTGCCAACGCCATACACTCCAATGACGAGGCTATTCAATGGCTGATGAAGCATAGGTTTCCACATTTTGCTGCTTTTAGCCAGGCTATCTGGGAAGATGAAAAGGCATTACAATGGCTAAAGGAAAAAAAATTTGAATTTCTTGCCCTTCTGTCCGAGGCAGTAAACTATAAAACAGAGAGCCTGCAGTGGTTGCAGGAGAATAATCTTCAGGTATTTATTGTTATTTGTAAAAAAATTCAAGCTTTTAAAATCAGACGCATGGAAGATCTTAATGATTATCACAAAGGACCTTTCAGCGGCTAAAAAATCTTTTGCAATATATGAGTTATACTTACAAACACCCCCGGCCTGCCGTTACTACTGATGCGGTGATATTCAACATGAAAGCGGACGAAAAGCTCAACATCCTGCTCATACAAAGAATGAATGAACCTTTCAAAGGACAATGGGCCCTGCCGGGAGGTTTTCTGGATGAGGATGAAACCCTTGAACAATGTGTTGCCAGGGAAGTAGAAGAAGAAACCGGATTGAAAGATATAAAATTTTATCAGCTGGAAGCATTTAGCCAACCCGACCGTGATCCCCGCCACCGTACCGTAACCGTTGCTTTTTGGGGATTCTGCAAGAACAGCTCCAGGTTGAGTCCCGGCAGCGATGCCATCAATGCCAAATGGTTCAACCTGACCAAATTGCCTGAGTTGGCTTTTGACCATGAAGAGATCATAAAAAAAGCCCTGGTCAGGGCTTTGGAAATCATGGCAGAATAAAACCTGTTTTCTTACACAAGGCTTTTCAATACAGCCCTTACGATGTTTTCTGCTCCATCGGCTATTTGCAGGATGTTGGCGTCAAGCATGTAGCAGGGAGTGGTATACACATTATTCTTTGCATCAATAATTACCTCTCCATGGTTGGTTGGTTTGTGTTTGGCACCCATCTTTTCTATACCTGCGGCCGTGTCCTTATCCTGTCCGATGGTAAGTTCCACATCACCAAGAATCCGGGCTACCAAAACCGGCGAAATACAAAGCGCTGCTATGGGTTTACCGGCTTTGTGCATGCTTTTTATGACTTTTTCAACGTCGCCATTTACCGTACAGTCGGGCCCATCAAAGGCAAAAGAGCATAAATTTTTGGCCACCCCAAACCCACCGGGAAACAATATTGCATCAAAGTCTTCTGTTTTACATTCTGATAAGGGTTTGATTTTTCCTCTTGCAATACGAGCCGATTCCACCAGCACATTCCTTTTCTGATCCATCTCCTCCCCGGTAATATGATTGATGACATGATGCTGGTCAACATCAGGAGCAAATATTTCGTAGTCTGCACCTTGCTTTTTTATGGCATACAAACTCATCGTGGTTTCATGTATTTCAGCACCGTCATACACGCCGCTTCCTGCTAATACTACTGCAAACTTCTTCATCTTTACCGCATTTTGAGATTAATAATATTTTTTTCACTTTACACAAATATAGAAACTGCACCTGTAAAAGCAAAATCAATTATCTAAATATGTCTTAAGGGGCACCTCATTTACTCATAGCGAAGGGAAGTAACCGGATCTTTGGAGGCCGCTTTTTTGGCGGGCATGTATCCGAAAATAATGCCAATGCCTGCAGATACAATGAAAGAAATCAAAATAGAAGAAACCGAAACAATGGTAAGAATGTCTGTAAATCTCATAATCAGCCTGGAAATGGCAATTCCAAGAAAAACACCCGCGATACCGCCGGTAATGCTGATAAAAACCGATTCGGACAGAAATTGAAATACCACATCCGTTTTTTTGGCTCCCACTGCCAGGCGGATACCGATTTCACGCGTTCTTTCCATCACCGAAGCCAGCATGATATTCATGATCCCAATCCCGCCTACCAGCAAAGAAATGGCGGCAATGGCTCCCAGCACAATATTAAATATATCTTTGGCTCTCTGTTCCTGCTCGAGCAATAACTCGGGAATAATAACCTCAAAGTCCTCCACTCCGTTGTGCCTCCGGAGCAGCATCCGCTGAATGACATCTGCTGTAACAGAGAGCATCTCTGAGTTATCTACCTGTACCACTATCCTGTCGAGCTGATGATAACTCTGGGGCTTTTCTGACTCCTGATCGTTTTGCGCCATCCGTCTTCGGTTTTGAGTTCGCATCCTTTCTATATCAGCAGAAGAAACAGCCGACCTGTCCATAAACCTTAGCAACGATGTATTAACGGGAATGTATACCATATTGCCAAACTCACTGATTCCCAGCCGCTCGGTTGACTCTCCTCCTCCACTGCGATCTTCGGCGATACCTACCACTGTAAGCCAGTTGTTCCCCAGCTTAATCTGCCGCCCTATAGCCTTGTCGTTTCCAAAAAAAACAGCTCTCACCTGATTGCTGATAATACAAACCGGTGCGCCGGCATGCAACTGTGCTTCAGAAAAGTTGGTTCCCTGTGACAGGTTAATGGCAAACAGTTCGAAATAATCAGGATTAATCCCTGCAACCCTTACAGGCCTTCTGATTCCATAATGATAACCGAAAGTACTGACTTCTATCTCGGGACTTATGCGTTCTACACCCGGTATCATTTCCTTGATGGTCCAGGCATCTGTAAGGGTAAGTCCGGGGGAAAATCTGCCTTCCAAAAGCTCATCGTGTGCATCGTCTTCGGCAAAAAGGGGTCTGATGATGATATTATTTACCCCTACCAGTTTCATCTGATTCAGAATTTCCTGCCTGGCTCCGTTTCCTATGGCCAGCATAGCAATGACTGCTCCCACTCCGAAAATAATTCCCAACGCAGTAAGCAAGGAGCGGAATTTGTTGGCAAATACCGCATCCATGGCAATATTAATATTGTAAATATAACGCTGTGACTTAATCATAGGAGAAGATTATAAATTTATCAACCGAAAATCTTCCGGATTGCCGGGGATGCTCAGGTAAATCATTTCCCCTTTCTCAAGACCTTCTTTAATAATAATCTGATTTTCATTGCGCATACCGGTCACAACCTCTTGACGTACAATTCTGTTTTGCAAATCTTTATAAACAAAACTTACAGAATCCATACCATGGATGGTCTCGATGGGAACATAAAGTACATCTTCCTCCACATGGGTAATGATGGTATTTTTGGTGGTCATGGCAGGCCTGAGAATGGTATCCGATTCGTTGATACGCAATTTTACTTCAAAAACCCGGGCATCCTGGTTGGGCCTTTGCTCTCCTATATTGGCAACCTCTGTAACGTATCCCGAGAATGTTTTATCCGGAAAAGCATCTACCACGATTTCAGCCTTCTGATTTTCTGTCACCTTGCTGATGTCTACCTCATTGACATAGGTTCGGCTCATCATAACCGAGAAATCCGGCAGAGTTGCCACAGTATTGTCCCAGGTACTGATTTGTGATCCAACTGTTACCTTGGAGCCATCCCAGTTTCGGCGGTAAATAACCATCCCGGATCTGGGAGCAGTAATGGTAAATTCATTGAGAACCTCATTGGTATTGTCAAATCTTCTTTGCACCTGGGTAAGACTGGCTGTTACTTCCTGCATTTTAGCCTGTGCCTGCTCCAGCCTGAGTTCGTAATTGTGTGAAGCCTGTTCAAAAGCCCGTTGTGCTTTATCCAGGTTAATCTCAGCTGTGCGGATGGCGGCAGGTGGCTCGAAGGAACTCTGATCCAAAGCAATGCGGGCTTCCTCCAGTGCATACTCAAGATTCACCAAATCATTGCGTGCACTACGCAACTCCATGGTAGTATCCAGACGGGTCTGGGTATGGGTGGTCTGCAATTTTTCCAGCTCAGTCTCAAGGTCCTTTATCCTGTTGCTTATTTCTGTGCGATCCAGCGTGGCCACCCAATCACCCTCCTTTACTATACTTCCTTCCGGTATCAGCTCACTGATTTGTACGTTCCATAATCCTACCGTGCGCAGCCCTGAAGGACCCTGAATATTTTCCGAATGCTCGGCCTCAAGCTCCCCGCTGGTATATACACTTACCACAAAATTTCCATTCTCCACAGGTACACGTATATGCGTGGGACCTGCCGTTTCCGATCGCAGGAAAAACCATAAAGCAAACGCTATAACTATTAATACAGGCCAGATAAACTTTTTCTTGTTGTGCATATTAAAGCATTATGTAAAACAAATAATAATTCTATTTTCTGTTTATTAACCGGATGTTTTTCTATTTTCCGGATTTCTAACTCATCAATATTATCAAGGGTTTTGGTCCACAAATTCCTTAAAAGTTATAATGGTTATCCGCAATCCTGTCATAATAAATAAAGAGGCTCATTCAGACAATATCTGACAAAAAAACAATACCTGCAAAATTGCGCATAAATAAAGTATAGTATTCCATTAACGTTTGGAAAGGCCAAAACTTGTTTGAAAATCAAAATTATAGTAAATATTCATATTTTAAGACATTATTTAGCATCATCATGTTTATTTATTGCATTTTCCTTCGATTTTGATTCATCCGTTCATAATTTCATCAATCCGGTCAGATGGATCCCGCCAGCTACCAGTTGACACTGCTATTTTTGCCTGGGACGAATTATAATCATCCTCCTGTGTGTCAGGAGTATTATCATGCCACAGTTCATGTCTTCATTATTCAGTATTAAACTCAATGGCAGGCAGTGATCGCAAGTAATTGGGAGCAACCAAAAGCATCGACAAACCCCGTTAACCATACAACTACCCGCCATTTTGCAGCTCCTGAAATATCTTTTAACATTTTTTCCGTGTACAATTGTTTCAAACTGATTTTTTTTATTTAAATTTGGTCTAAATAAAAATAAGCAACAAAATCAATTTCCAATCAAAAAAGAATTATTGTTATGAAAAAATACATCTTATCTTCCGTAATGAGTTTATTTTTGGTTCTGGGTACCGGCCTTATGCTGACCGCCACAGAAACCGAAGACAAAAAAGAAAAATCTCAAAGTTGCTGCAGCACAGCCGCAACTGAAACCGCACAAGCCGAGGCTGCATGCACCGGAGTGGAGAAAACACAAACCGCCGCTGCTGCAACCCAATCTGACTGCACTGACAGTAAAAGTGCTGATGCAGCCTGCGACAGCAAAGAAACCAAAGCAAGTGCTGAGTCTGATGATGTAAAGATGATACAGACAAGCAGTGCTGCAAAAACCTCCTGCACAGAATCAGCAGCTGCAGCTCCATGCACCGATAGCAAAACCACACAGGTGGCCGGTCCTCAGCCAGGGGAATGCACAAAACTTCCCTCAGGCATTAAGAGCCAGCAAGCCAGCAAAGAAAACTAAAGATTTCAATTTCCCTCTTAATTATTATTTTCAATTACTGTGCTTTTTTCCCTGGTCCGAACATTCGGGCCGGGGTTTTTTATAATTACTACCATAATGTCAGCGCTACGCGCCTTTGGTTACCTGGCTTTATTTTCGTTTTGTTTTCCAGTTAATCATCCGCGTGTGTGTCAAAATTTTTGTCATGGGTCGGTTCATCTGACAAAAGGAATATTATCTATACTAAGTCAGTGTTATCAGGGAGATTGGCTTCGCCGAACTTACGGTTCCACCCTGGCGGTCGGAAAGACAAATCCTGTAGGGTTTAAGGGGTGGGAAAATCTTGTAAATATCATTCCGAGCGCAAAAAGTGGAGTGATGAATCTTTCCGACAATACGAGTTTAAGACAATTAACTATAATCGACAATAATAAATTTCTATATTTGTAAAAACGAATCAGATGGAAACAGTAAGAACAGTTTACACCGGAGAATACCGGACGGAAGCGACTCATGTGCTTTCTTCGCAAAAAATCATCACAGATGCCCCAGTTGACAACAATGGCAAAGGAGAAGCTTTTTCACCAACGGATTTGGTAGCCACAGCATTGTGCAGTTGCATGATTACCCTTATGGACATCACCGCTCATGGAAAAGGATTTTCTTTGGGTGAAGTAAAGGCCAAAACCACCAAGATAATGGCGGCCAATCCGCGTCGTATTTCTGAAATCATTATTGAATTTGATTTGACTGCCAGGTCATACTCCGACAAAGAAAAAGCCATACTGGAACATGCAGCCCGCCACTGCCCTGTTGCCAAAAGCATTCACTCCGACATAAAGGTTGACGTTTCATTTCACTATTAACATGCATATGGGAAACTTTCCGGAAATCCAGTCAGGCATCAAAGGTGCCTCCTCCATTGTTGTTGAAACAAAAGATACTGCAAAAGCTTACGGTTCTGGCCTGGTAGAGGTTTTTGCTACTCCTGCAATGATTGCCCTCATGGAGAAAACCGCCCATGAGAGTGTTCAGCCTTTTTTACCCGGGGGCTATCTTACGGTAGGGAGTGAGGTAAGCATCAAACACATTAAAGCCACAGGCCTTAACAAGCGGGTAAAAGCGGAGTCTTTACTGATGAGTGTGGAAGGTAAAAAACTGACATTTAAAGTGGAAGCGTATGATGAAGAGGGTAAAATCGGTCTTGGCACCCACACCCGTTACATCATAGAAGAAAAACCTTTCATGGAATCGCTTTAGCAATAGCTTACTGCCCCAGTGCTTCCAGGTATTTTCTGATATAGTCTTCAGTCCGTGCTGATTTGTATTGCACCACGTACCTGGGATGTTCCAGGGGAATGATGCGGTCAAAAAAACCATGCTCACTGTTAATCTGCTTCAGGACCTTATAATTTTTACCTGTACCCATACAAAAACACACATCTGTCTTGCACCCTGCGTCAATGTAGGCACGGATAGACTCAACGGCAAAAGGCAATACAATTTCCTGCAGTTCTTTGCTGTCGTAATAATTGTAGTTTACCTCCCTGCCCTTACTGTTTTTCCTGACAAACCCCAGCGGGCAAACAGAGTTAATGTAAAATTCCCGGTAAAATTTCTCAACACCTCCATAGGCTTCAATGACCTGGTAAACAAAAACCGATGAGGGTTCGTGCGTTGACACATCCCGGATGTGCAAACCACAGTTTTCGGTAAGTCTCTTCGTGTCGGTAAAAGGAATTCCGGTAACACCGGCTCCGAAACGTCCGGGATTTATGGCCAGAATAAGCCGACGCTGATGATTATCCTGGTAAAACTTCCGGTAGAAAGCAGAGGAGACCCTCAGTGCTTCAGGATTTTCCCTGAAAGGATTCATTACCCTGATTCCGGAAGGTAGTTCAACATCCAATTGTAAAGATTGATTGAATTCAATAACGCGATCTGCAAAATGGTTCATCCCTAAACTATTAAAAAATCATTTCATTATACATTTGCATCTTCTCAACCCTGAGAAGTAATTGCGCTGTCCTCAAATGTAGTTCATATTTCATGGATTCTGCTCAGCGCTTTATGATTACTGCCTCCTTTTAACCGTCGGCTAAAGCACGACGGCAATAGATATAAATCGCACCGATAATCATTTAATTATACATTTGCATCTTCTCAACCCTGAGAAGTAATTGCGCTGTCCTCAAATGTAGTTCATCTTTCATGGATTCTGCTCAGCGCTTTAAAATTACTGCCTCCTTTTAACCGTTCCGTAAACAAACGGAACGGCAATAGATATTTTGTAACTACTCATTTTTTTTAGCCTATAGGCTGAAATCTTTCAGAAACACCTACAGGCTATCAACCTATAGCTCTAAAGCCTGCAACCAGTTGTTTGGATTATTTTCTCCCAAAATCAGCTGGAATTTCACCCCAGTTTCGTGTATCCCATTTAAGGATTTTGTTGGTCCAGGTATTTTGTTTCAGCCAGTTTTCGGCACGATCAATATAATCGAACAGTTTTTCGTTAGCGGGTTCCTCCTGCAAAGTAGTCTTTGCTTTTTTATTGCGCACCCATGCCATGGCAGTCATGCTGTCGGTATAAATGGGTAAGTTTATGTTTTTCTGCTTGCACATGGCCAGTGCATGAACAATGGCCAGAAACTCACCTACATTGTTGGTTCCTTTGGGCAGGGGCCCAATTTTGAAAAGCACACTATTGTCAGCAGTATATACCCCCTGGTATTCCATATTGGTGGAAGCCGAGCTATAGGCTGCATCCACGGCAATACTTGCCTGAATGGGACCTCCTCCGGCATTGGGATTTACAGGTGCTTTGGGAGCTGCATTTTTCCCAATGTGCTTATAAAAAGGCTCATTTACGGCTTTGCGCGCCTGAGCTTCATTCTCAAAGGATTTATATTTTGCACTGGGGTAGTTTTTGATGGCTTTTTCACAGCCTTTCCACGTACTGAAAACCCCTGTTTCGTGTCCGTCCCAGACTACATAAAACTTCTTCTTTGCCAAAACCCGGTATATTTAAAATAAAAAATCAGCCTATTTGAATGAATCCCAACCCTGTGCCCGGAGTGCAACAATATTGCCTGAAGTTGAAACCATATCGGTCTGGGCAGGATTTTCGGTTATATGACCAATAATTCTAACACTATCCACATCCTTCATTTTCTCATAATCTGACTGGCGGATGGTGAAAAGCAGTTCATAATCCTCTCCCCCGTTAAGGGCAAAGGTGGTGGGATCAATCTTAAATTCATGCGCTACCGCTGCCGTCTGCATATCCACTGGAATTTTCTCCTCATAAATAACCGCCCCTTTGGCAGAGGATTTGGCAATGTGCATGACTTCAGAGGCAAGTCCGTCGCTGATATCAATCATGGCAGTGGGCGTGATCTGCAGACTTTCCAGCAGCTCAACAATATCTCTCCGGGGTTCAGGTTTGAGTTGTCTTTCCAGCACATAATTATAACTGGTTATATCGGGTTGCATATCAGGGTTGGCTTTGAACACCTCTTTTTCCCGCTCCAGGATCAATAAGCCTGCATAGGCAGCGCCAAGATCTCCACTCACACAGATAAGGTCTCCGCTCTGCGCACCTGAACGATACGTTACCTTTTCCTTTTGTAAATCTCCCATGGCTGTAACCGAAATGCACAAACCCGATTTACTGCTGGTGGTATCTCCCCCAACCATATCAACCTTGTATTTTTCGCACGCCAGCAACATCCCTTCATAAATCTCTTCAAGGGCCTCAATGGTATATTTACTGGATACGGCCAGCCCAATAATTACATGAGTAGCCCGGCCATTCATTGCATAAATATCCGAAAGGTTAACGGTTATGGCTTTGTATCCGAGATGTTTTAAAGGTGTGTACATCAGGTCAAAATGCACTCCTTCCATCAGCAAATCCTTGGTTAGCAACCGGACTTTATCTTCACCGGAGGCAATAACGGCAGTGTCATCACCCACCCCTTTGAGGGTTTCTTCATGATAATGTTTGATCTTTTGGGTCAGCCGGTCAATCAGACCAAATTCACCTATTTCTGTTACAGGAGTTTTACTCATCAGTTGTATTTTTTAAATTTCTCGATATTGTAATGACTATGCTTTATCATTAAAATCCAATAATGTCAGCGCTACGCGCTTTTGCCCTTTGTAGATGCATTGGATTCCCAGCATCATTGCAGCGCTGCGCGCCTTAAATTACGTGCTTTATTTTCGTTTGATATCTAATTAATCATTCGCGTGAGTATCATTAGTTATTGTCACGGCTCAGGTTATAATTTTTGATTGAATTCTTATGCTTTCCTGGTGGATAAGATCCAAAAGGTTCTCCAGAAACTCTTTGTTCAGCCCTTTTTCAAGACCATACCCGGTTCTGGTTTCCATGATGGTTTTCCATCTTTTGATTTGCAGCACAGCCATTCTGCACTCTTTTTTCACATGGGCCATTTCATCCACCACCCCCATCCTTTGCGAAAGGATGTGGATAAGCATCTTATCAAGTTCATCCACCCGGTTTCGGAGGATCTCCATTTCTTTGCAGGGATTCTCTTCTCCCTTTACAGGAATTTTAAGTTTCTCCACCAGTTTTGATAAATCAGAGGGAGTTACCTGCTGGGCAGCATCAGTAAGTGCAACACCGGGGTCGTAGTGAGACTCAATCATGAACCCATCTGCGTCCAGCAATAAAGCCTGTTGAATAACTTCAAAGAGCAAGGATCTTTTCCCGGCAATATGACTGGGATCGCACAATACGGGCAACTGGGGAAAATTACTTTTCAGCTTTACCGGAATATCCCACAGCGGTTCGTTGCGATAATGGGATTTTTCATAGGTGTTGAATCCCCGGTGTACAGCGGCAAGTTTCTTTATACCGCTCATGTAAAACCGCTCAATTACACCCATCCACAGAGAAAGGTCGGGATTGAGAGGGTTTTTGATCATAACAGGAACATCAACTCCCCGCAGTGCTTGAGCAAGTTCCTGGATAGAAAAAGGATTAACACTGGTTCGGGCTCCAATCCACAAGATGTCGATACCCGCTTTTAAACAGGCCTCCACATGTTTGGGGGTAGCGACTTCCACGGCGAGGGGAAAACCATAGGTCTCTTTAACCTCCGTAAGCCATTGCAATGCTATTTCACCATGTCCTTCAAATCCATTGGGCCGGGTGCGCGGTTTCCAAATCCCACTTCTGAATGCCGACACCAATCCGGTTTCGTGTAAACGGGCAGCGGTTGTCATCACCTGTTCGCGACTCTCTGCACTGCACGGGCCACTGATAATGAGAGGTTCAGACTTAGCCTGAAGCCAGTTGTCAAGAGGGGTTATATCAAAAATATCAGAGGTTCTTTCCATTGTTCAAATCATTAACCTTTTCCTGAATTATTATTATTTATCCGGCAAATCTTTTTAGATTTCTCCCTCCGGTCGAAATGACAAGGGTGCTGAGTTTGTGAACAAATTAACTACCTGTCACCTCGAACGTAGTGAGAGGACCAACTTCAGGAATTCTAAATTATTTATCAAGATCCTACAGATAGGATATGCACTTCGACAATAAAACCAAACTTTAAAAGTTTATCTCTCAACAACATGGAATATCATTTTGTTGATTTTGCGGCATTCATTTACCTTTGCAAAGGTAATAACTAATGTTCATCTGCAAACTGACTCTTTCAAAGCTTTATTGCTGAACCCATATTAATCTGTTAATTCCAACATAAGGAATGTCTGTAGAAAGCATAAAAAACACACTGCAACGCCTGAAACGGGAAGGAAAGGATATGTTTGTAACCTCATCCTTTCAGAGCCAGAGCAACGTATTGCTGCATATCATAAGCACCACTGTTCCTGAAGTACCGGTCTATTTTATCGACACGGGCTATCACTTCCCGGAAACCATTGTTCATAAAAATAATATCGCGTCATTGCTACGATTGAGGGTCATTGATCTGAAACCCCTGGTTCCAAAACACCTTCAGCGAGATGCCGCAGGCAATCTTTTGTTTACCTTTGACCCTGATTATTGCTGCTATTTAAATAAGGTGCAGCCTGTTGAAAGTCTTCTTTCAAAATATGATATATGGATTAATGGCATCCGTGCAGATCAAAGCGCATACCGGAACAAACTTTCTGAGTTTGAACCTACCGGAGGCAAAACAGTAAGGTATCACCCCCTGTTGAACTGGACACGGAAAGACATTGATGCGTACCTGCTCAGATACAATCTTCCGCCCCATCCGCTGGAAGCCTCAGGCTACAAGAGCATAGGGTGCGAGCCATGTACCAGGCCGGTGCAGGAAAACGACAACAGGCAGGGACGTTGGTTTGGAATGAACAAGACCGAGTGTGGCCTGCACAACGAATCAAACTGTTGCAACAATGGTCAGCAATAACATATTATCTTCCGCACCTCAGGGAGAATGGATGTAAAGAATTAATTTGAATACAGATGAACGTTTTAATCACAGGTGGAGCAGGCTATATTGGAAACGAACTGGTTTTTCAACTTATCAATAATCCGGCAGTTGAAACAATTACCGTTTATGACAACCTCAGCAGGAAAAATTATAATCTTTTTCTGGACAACAGGTTTGAACCCCGAAAACTTAAGTTTGTCAACGGAGAATTGCTCGACTCGCGCAAATTACGCAAAGAGCTGAATGGCATCGATATCGTTTATCATCTTGCAGCTATTGTTTCAACACCCTACGCCACAGAAAATTCACACCTGTTTGAGCAGGTCAACCATTGGGGTACTGCGGAACTTGTTTACGCCCTGGAAGAAAGCCAGGTAAAAAAGTTTGTATATCTCAGCACAACCTCGGTTTATGGAGCCCAGGATGAAATGATCAATGCTGACACCCCCCCCGAACCCAGAACTTTTTACGGTAGCAGCAAACTGAGAGGAGAAAAGCATGTGGAGCGCCTGATGGACAAAATGGACACTTACATTATCAGGTGTGGAAACGTATATGGCTATAGCCCCAGTGTGAGGTTCGATGCAGTAATCAACAGGTTTATGTTTGAAGTAAACTTTATGGGCCGTATACAAATCAATGGAAACGGACAACAAACCAGAGCATTTATTCACGTTGATAAAGTAGTAAGGGTTTTACACAATTTATCGGCAAACAAAACGCCTCTGCCTTCAGGCATTTACAACCTTTCTGACCAAAACCTCTCTATTGCCGAAATTGCCGAAATCATCAGAGAGATCTATCCTTTTATGGAAGTCCTTTACATCGATCAGCACCTGGTAATGCGGGAAATAAAAGTTGAACAAGATACACGCATAAGCCCACTTATGGATCTTCCCCCCATCAGTGTTAAAGAAGAGCTGATCAACTTTAAAAACAACTTCTCTTTTTCTTCTTATTTCGAAAATATGGGAGAAACCCCGACACGATAGTACTTCCTCTTGGATTCACCTGTTAGAATCACCTTAAGACTAAATCCCTGTAAAAACAGAGTGGATATAAAAATCCACAAAAGCATACACCCTACATCAGCATAAATCTGAAGCTGAAGCCTGCATGGGTATTGGAGGTGGGAAACTGATTGGATACAAACGGGCTGGTAATATTGCGATCGTAAAACAATCTCATATTCACCCTTGGACTTAACTGGTAGTCAGCAGAGAAATTGATACCTATTGAATTCTGACCAGCAGAAATCACATCCTGATCCTCCACAATCTTTCTCAAAACGGTCATGTTTCTCCTGAAAGAGAGGTCGAGGCGCAAGACCAGGTCGCTCTGTACACTTTGGGTGTTATTTCCTGTGGCAATGTTGAAAGCCAAATCCTGAAAGCGGTATCCGGTACCGATAACGATTTCACGCGATCTTACATCGGTTACCTGATTGTTGGCAAAGCTAAGCCCGATATTTCTTGAACTGCGGTATTCAAAGCGGGTCATCAGGCTGTTTATCCAGGTCATGTCAAAACTGATAAGGGGACTAAATTGTTCGCTGATACTCACCTGCCCTATCTCGTATTCAGAAATAAAATTATTGGTATTATCCAGTGCAGAAGGGAAGCCCGGAAAATCATCAGACTCTTCATAACGGTTGATACTTCTGAAAGACCCTACTGTAAATGTGCTTCTGTACCCATGAGCAAGGGTAATGGACTGAAAATACCTTTTCAGAAATTCTATGCTTGACAAACCGTCATAGGTAAGTCGCCAGTTGGGCATGGGAATATCCAGGAAAGGATTGGTTTTGGAAGAAGACGGGTCCCAACCTCCATAGGCAGCCATAAAGGCCGGAATCAGGACATCCTGTGATGTAGGTCCATAACCTGCCGGAAAATTTTTCTGAGCTATATCAAACTGGTTCTCTAATAATGCTGCATTAGGGTTCTCATCGTACAACCTCTCGGCTATTATCAAGCGATATTCCTTGAAGTTTTCAAAGGCTTCTGACGTATGATTATCGTTGGTTCTCTCAAATGCGGTGGAAAGAGAAAGAAACGAAATACTGAAGTTACCTGTGGTTTGCGGGCTGAATGAATCAAAACGACCCTCTTCGTCAGCTTTAAAGTACTCTGAGTGTGAACGGGCATAATTTCTGAGGGCCGTAAACTCAATCCTCAAATTCGGGATGGGTTCAAACTGAGAACGGGCAGTAATATTCTGTGTGTAATTGGTGATATAGGCCTGGTTAAGCATGGGGTCATCAGTAATCCAGTTATACCGGATGGCATTATCACGAATATCCTGCTGGCTGCCAAAAACAAAACCTAATCCCGGGGCTCCATACCCATTTTGATCGAAATTCCAGTCCATTCCCATCAAAGAGGGTGATTGTTGAAATCCGGGCAAACGGGTTCCGTTGGTTTCAGAATAATTGACACTAAAATTGCGGACACCCATCAACACCCTGAAAAAGCTTTCATAGGCCATTTTAAAATAATCAGGTCTGTCATCTTCCTCCTCATCCTCATCCTCCTGCGGTTGTCCGGGTCTTGGTTGTTGTCCCCGCTGGGGAGCACGTGCCATACCGCTTTGATTGATAGCACGTAAAAACCCTACTTTGTTATACAGGTTGACAAAGTTGGCATTGACATTCAACCGCATGGTATTGGCATTTTCTATGGTATTACCCAGTTGTTCAGCAGCCAAAGGAGCAGCCTGCCAATCGTAATTGGCCGTGTAGCCGGCATTGGCAGTAACCCAGTCCAGCAATGGAAGTTTATTGATGGGCACGTTATAGGTAAGATTGCCCCGATGGGTATAGAAAGTAGTCCGTCCGAAGCTTCTGATATTATCCATGATAGAATCACGCATCCGGGCATAATCTTCATCCTCTCTGTTTATTCTTCCCGGAGGTTCGTCGATTCGGGCATTGTTGGTTGCCTGAAATTCCAACTTCAGCGCCCGGGTAAAATCCCAGCGGATATCGTAGAGTCTGTCCCAGGAAAAGGTTTTCACATAATTGGGCTCTATGATAATATCATACTGGCTTTTATCGCGCATCAATGATTCACCGTAACCTCTATCCATGGTAGTTCGCAGAGAAACCATGCGGGGCAGATAATAAAAGTTGAAATCTCTTATGATCCTGAAAGCATTGGACGACAGGAGAGAAACTCCTGAGAAGGGAGTAACATTTTTGGGCGTAATTTGCCAGTTATATCCGATGGCACCCCGCCAAAGCTTCTGTACATCATATTCAATATCGATACTTCGGGCAAATATTTCGGCGTACGAATAGGTGAGGTCAAAGTTCTCGATGCTGTAAAATCTGTTGCTGCCTCCGGGTGTGAGCCTGCTTTTGCCTACGTTGGTAAAGTTAAAATTCTTTCTACGCACATAATCCCTGGCAATATTGACAATAGAATCCCGCTCGGCATCTGTTTCATAAGAATCCAGGTCATCTGTAAAAAGGATATCGGGGTTCAGTGGATTATACTGGGGATCGGTAAAGGATTCGGAAAAACTGAAGTGGAAAGGAACTCTCAGCCCGAAATCTTCAGGGAAGAATTTTCCCAGTTCAAGATTGGAAGCAATATCATATGAGCGGACAAACTCCTGACTTCGATCGTTCACTTTTTGTTCAATGCTACCGAATCCAGGGGTGCTGGTGAAACCTACCAAAGTGAGATTTCCCAGGTCGGCCAGCTGGGCATTGACACGTGCCGTGGCGGCCCATCCTCCCTGGTCTTGAAACTCATAAAGCCTGAGTTCATTGACCCATATCTCTGCAGATTTGGCCAGTCCGTCATCGTCAGGAGTATTGAAAGATCTTCTCGGATTGCGCACACCAATCATAATCACCCTTACACTGCTCAGCGTAGGGGTACCAATAATGGTCATTCTGTTTTCGCCATCAAACTCTGAATAAGGGGTGTTTAAGGTTACACCACTGGAAGCTTCCCTGGAAAGAACATTCCGGGTGAGCTTCAAACCGGTAAGTTTCTCAAGTTCAACATCAAAGTTGTTGTCTTCGGGCCAAACCAGTTCACGATTGGGGCCTGTGCTCCAGGGGGTAACTTCCATGGGCACTTCATACTCATAATAGTTGCTGGTAAAGTCAGATCCCAGGCGGATGAAAACAGTAAGATCATCATCTTCAAGGGCCAGTTCATCGCCGAAAGCTTCGGCATGGGCAAACATTCTCAGGCGGCGGTATTGTCTCATGTCGAGATCGGCTGTTTTATAGACGGCCCTGGAATCTCCATCCTTGAGCTGATTCACCCGCATGGCAAGAGATTGTTCATTTCTTCTTTGCAGGGATGTGGTTCCCAGATCCTGTTCACGCTCAATGCCGGGAGGCAAAACGTAAGGAATGGGGGCACGGGTTCCGTTTTCTTCAATGTTTACGGTAAATACCTCAAAGGACGTGTCAGAGTTGTCGTCGGGCACATATTCGCCGGGTGCAGTAAGAGAACGATCAAAAGATCTCCAGTTTCCACGTACAAGTTCCAGGGTAGCAAAACGAAGGTAAACAGGCTCTTCAAAATCCTTCATAATCATTCTCATGAAACGAATGGATTTAAAATCCTGAATATTGTTGATGGCCTGCCGGTTGGGGTCGCGAAGAGGGATTTTAAACTGATACCATTTTACCACTTCATTCTCCCCATTCTTCAGGGTAACACGGGCTTCCTTAACGTCGGTAATGTAATTCTGCCCTACTTCCATATCTTCGGGACGCAAACTTACCCGATACTGCCAGTATCTCTCTGTTTCGTTAAGGGTACCATCCTGGTTGATATCTTCTGTATCGGGCAGGTTGGTTGCCTGTGTGGGATAAGGTTCAGGTGACATCTCTGAGGTGGGACTGTTTCCTTCCATCCCGTTGTACCTTTTATAACGATCAAGGATCCCTACCTCCTCCTGATCCAGTTCTGTGCCTCTGAAATATTGAAAATTATCGGAAGACGGATCTTCATTGGCCAGCCTGAAAGCCTCAGATTCCTGACCAAACTGTGCGAGTATTTGGGCCAGAAAATCACTAAATTTTTCTCTTTCATCTTCTGTATTCAATCCGTTAAGTCCAATATCCTGGAATTCACGCGCCGTAGGATTGTTATCGAAAGCATTAACGATAGACTGCACCACAGGCACCCGACCCCAGATAGTAGTATCCACATCCACTAATTCATCGGATGTGGGCAAACCATTTTCAAAGGCCTTTCTTCCATCACGCAATATATCTTCAGAAACATCTCCCAGGTTAAAATACAGATCTCCCCCTTCATGATTTTCTTCATAAATAAAAGGATCAAGCATCCAGAAAGTAATGTATTCAATATTAGAAGATTCAAAGTCGGTATTTTGCATGGGCCTCATAATACCACCCCAACGGCTCGCAGGATTAATTAACCCACCGTCCATACCAATACCTGCACTGAAACCATCAGCTCCTGCATCATAATTGTACATCCCTCTTTCGCTGGGATAGTAGGCCAGGTTAAGCACCGGGATGGCTGCCGGAATGCCTGAAGGGTTGTCTTTGTTGGGCCATATTTCGTTTTCCCTCACCTCGCGCACATAATGATTGGATTGTTCATCCGGGTCGTTGCGTATATGAGCTGGAGTGAGGTTGTTATTATCCCAGAACAATCTATCGATGATATACCAGGCCAGTCTTGCGTTGTTGTAACGGAAAGCAAGTCCGGTAGCGGGAGCACCTTCGGGAAACATGCCTGGCTGGGTTTGAAACTGGGGAGTACTGGCAATAGACCATGAATGCACATTTCTCATGTCGATGGTAGACTTGCTGGCTTCAAAGTCATCGATATACGCAGTACCTGCACTTCCGATCAGGCGGGAGTGTCCCGGAATCAGGTGGGCAAACTCGCCCACAAAAGTAATTCTTGAGGGTGCTGTGGTGGAGTAAAAGGGCAGCTTATCGAGCATGCGGGTTAAAAACAACGACTCCGTCTGATACGTAGCATTCAGGCCCCAGATGGTATTGGCAATGGGTTCATCGCCGTAATTTACCTTTTGGGTGAGAGGTCTTTCCGATAATCTCATGATGGTGGCTCCAAGGTTCAGGTTTTCATTTACCCGGTGATCCACATGGGTTCCCATCAGGGTTTTGGTCTGGATGTTAAACAGGCTGGAACTTTCCAGCGATATCCTGATGGGTGTGCCCGAATTGAGAATTCCTTCATTAATAATTTTTACCCGACCCAGGGTATAATCAACAGTATAATCTGTATTTTCTGTCAGCGGCACACCCCCTGCAGTTACCACAACTGAACCGGGAGGAATATTTATGGCATTCAGTGGAATTTCTGATCCGGAAGCAGATTTGTACCGTCCTTCCATAAGAAACCGGTTTTGCTCGGGAAATTGCTGGGCCCTGTATTTGGTGGTGGTATAAAGGGAATCAAAGGCATATTTATCTCCCAAATCCGGATCCACAAGCATTTTGCGCAGATGAGAACCAAAAGGTTCCACCACCGGAAAGTAAACCCGCCCGTTGGAGGCCTCAATGGTACCGCCCTGTGTTGCAGCATTGTCAATAAAGTCAAAAACCCCGTCAGGTGTAGCATCCAATTGTGTGTTGAGCCTGTCAAGCCCCATCACTCTGATAAGAGGTTGCCCCTCGATGGGTCCTTCATTGATATAACCCACGGGAACCCCAAGTTCTTCGTCTTCGTACAAAATATTGAGGCGAAAATCATCACGGTTAATCTGGAAGGCTCCAATATTATACACGTTTTTCATCATCAAATCCCAGCGGGGGTGACGGGTATCGATGGCAGTACTTTTAAGCAGTTTTACAATAAGCGAGCTGGGGGCTGCCACATCCGTGGAAAATTCCCCCACCTGGTAAACCTCATCATCACCAATTATAGTATACTCGAAAGCAACAGCAAGCACATGGTCGGGACTCACGGATTGATTGAGCGAGATAAACCCGAGTTGCGCGTTGTATGTGTATTCGTTATCTCTGAGGCGGCGTGCGTTTTCAATATTTTCATAATCACTGCCGGCATCAAAACCCAGGGGCCCCAGGGTACTGTTTACCTGCGCAATGTTGCGAATGGCAGATTCCTGCATATCATCGTACAGGTTATTGGAAGCGTTGTCTGGATTGGGACCGATACCTGAGCCAAGGTTTTCCATATGAGGACTGGATTCCCCCAAATCGGCAAAAGCAACAATATTCCGGTTGTCTTCAGTGGCAGCACCAATATTGGTTATCCACACTTCCATTTTGTTGATGATTACATTGGAAGTTACAACAGGTAGCGTAGAAAGGGCTTCATCATAGTTTTCACGAAAATACTGTGCTATAAAATAGTGCCTGTTTTCTTCATATTCGTCCGCTTTAAATTCATATTCGGTGGTTTGAGCCCCCCCCTGTACTTCAATAGATCGAGACTCTGTGCGCTGCTGAGAGAAAACACTGGTTACGGTTGTATGTCCGAATCGCAATTGTGTCTTAAAACCAAACAATCCCTGGTTTCCGGAAATGAGCGTTCCCGGCAACGGAAGCGTAACGTCTCCGGCTTCTATCAACTGCAGAATCTCGTCTTCATCTCCGCGGTATTCGAGTTTCATCTTGTTTTCAAAATCAAAACTCGCTTCTGTATTATAGTTGGTCTGGATTTCAATTTTCTCCCCAATTTTTGCCTGAACCGAAAGCTGGATTTTTTGCTGGAAGTCGAAGTTGGTTTGTCGCCTCCTTCTTTCATCCAGTTGCGGATCCTCCCGCTTGTTGGAAAGGACACCAAAGATAAGTTCAGCCGAACCGGTAGGTCTTATGTCGATGGTGCTTCCTCCAAAAATCCTGTCAAAAACCTCACCCCCGACATATATCTGCGGAATAATTCCGTCCTGTCTTTCAAAAGCCTGGGGTTGTGATTTTTCATGCCAGTAACGCTGGAGTGCGTTATCCATATCATACTCCATGTAATCTTCAAAAGAAATGTATTGGGGTCTGCCAATTATCCGACCATTCATTTTCCGAACCTTGTAATACTGGTTGGTTTCCGGATCATAATGAATTTCGGTGGTAATATTATCGGGTTCATTAAGAAGGATAGTACCCTGTGGCGGATCGTCAAACTGATAGTCTGCCGGGGTAGCTTCCGAAAGCGGAGGGATGGGCTGAACTGCCTGCCCGGTAGTATCCGGCACAAGATCAAATCCGGGTACCGTATCGTTGAGCAATGAAGGATCCTGAGCCAGGGAAAATGCAGCTGACCCGGAAAAAATCACAAAACAGGGAAAAAGGATTACCGGAAGAAGTCGAATGTTTCGTAAGACGTTAAGCACCAAGTTGTTGTTTTAAAAATATTGCAAATTTTTTTAGGAATATTTCAAAGCTTCTTTGATAAGTTGCTCAACACTCATTGAGCTCCCCGGATTGTTTTTCAGCACCTGATTGAGTGTTTTCTGGGCAATGGCTTTGTTGTAACCTAACATTACTAAAGCAGATAACGCTTCCTGCCGGATAGTATTGTTTGCCGGTGCTAAATTTTCTAAAGAAGAAACCCCATCTTTTTCAAGTTTATCCTTCAGGTCCAGTACAATCCTCTGGGCCGACTTGGCCCCTATCCCTTTAACGGCCTGCAGCGCCGGGGCATTGTTTCCCACAATGGCCTGGCTCACCTCGTCAACGCTCATCGAAGAGAGAATCATTCGGGCAGTATTGGGCCCCACCCCGTTTACCGAGATAAGATGCCGAAACAGCGTTCTCTCATCTGCAGTGGCAAAGCCAAAAAGAGTATGCGCGTCCTCGCGCACAATCATTTCGGTGTGCAACTTTACAGTCCGGGCATTTTGTATGGCCGTAAAAGTATTGAGTGAAATATGGAGCAAATACCCTACTCCATTGCAATTAACCACCACAAAAGCGGGGTTTATTTCTGCGATTTCTCCTTCTATAAAAGCTATCATAGTACCGGCATTATAAACAACCGGCAAATTTAATAAATTAATTTATGCCTTTTAAAGGTAAAACCCCCGTATTCGTATTTACTGCCGTACCTTTCTGATGGCTGTTTCAATTGATTCCTGTAAGATACTCTGCGGAGGTGGTTCAATCAGGCTGTTATCCTGCAACATTTTTGTTATTTCCCGGGTATGTAAAATGTCTTTTTTTGCCTGATCATAGGCTTCCTGCCAGGTCATGATTTTTCGCGCCACCCCATCTTTAATGGCCTGCATTGCCACATCGGCTGCCTCATGGGGAAACACATTGGTTTCATTCATGTTGGCGATGATGTCAGCCGAATGAATCCCTCTTTTCTCGGAAAACCTGGCAATGGACTCTGCCGCAGCAATGGCCATTTCATCGGTTATTTTACGGGCTTTTACCAGCAAGGCTCCCTTGAGAATCCCGGGAAAACCCACCGAATTATTCACCTGATTGGGAAAGTCGCCTCTTCCGGTAGCTACAATATAAGCACCGGCTTCTTTGGCAGATTCAGGATAAATCTCGGGTACGGGATTGGCACAAACAAACACGATAGGCTTGGGCCCCATTTGCTCAATCCATCCTTTCTTTACAATATCGGGCCCGGGAGTAGACAAAGAAATCAACACATCAGCTCCTTTAATCGCCTCTTCCATGGTTGCTGTTTCAAGAGGATTAGAAACAAGACAAATCTCCCACTTGCGGTAAAAACGCGGATCACTGGCAATATCTTTTCTTCCTTTGTGAAGCGCTCCCTTGGAGTCAAACATGATGGACTTTGCAGGGTCTGCTCCTGCATGATTGATGATACGGGCAATGGTTGTATTGGAAGCTCCGGCTCCCAGGTAAACGATTTTTACCTCTTCTATTTTTTTATTGACCAGCTTCAGTGCGTTAATCAGTGCAGCAAGGGTAACGCATGCAGTGCCCTGAGCATCGTCGTGCCATACCGGAATATCGCACTCTTCCCTGAGTACATCCAGCACCCGGTAACAGTTGGGTTGCGAAATATCTTCCAGGTTGATGGCCCCGAAACTGGGTTGTACCATTTTCACAAAGTCGATAATTTTTTCTGCATCATGCTCTCCGTTTTTGTTTCGGCTGTCAATGCACAAGGCCACAGCATCAATACCTCCCAGGTACTTCATCAGAAAGGCCTTGCCCTCCATCACTCCCAAACCTCCGGGAGGCGTGCAGTTGCCATCGCCCAGCACACGGGTTGAGTCGCTGACCACTGCCACAAGGTTACCCCGGTTCGATAGTTCGTAGGAGGCATCGTTGTTGTCGCGAATGCTCGTGCTGACACGCGATACACCCGGAGTGTACCAGGCATTGAACCAGTTAAAACCATAGATTGGCGCTTTGGGAAGGGTTTGCATTTTCCCCTGGTAATGCTTGTGCATTTTCAGGGCAAAAACTTTGTAAAAGAGAGTCTTGGCGCAAGCTCTCTCATAAGGAGTGAAGTCGTCGGGGAAACACTCTTCAAAATTGTCAAGGGATAGATTTAAGGGCTTCATAGGCAAATGTTTTGAATTTATGGAATAAAGATACAAACAAACCATTCCATTTGCCAAGAAATATTAAAATAATTGTTTGCAACCCGTTTTTTAAGGGCAGATTGCCGTTATGTGTGGCAGAATCGGCGGGTTTTCATAATATAATCCTCTGCCGCGGGGTTCCAAAGAAGCCTGAAGCAGAGGATAAAAGTTATTATCAGTATGAAGTTTAGTGCTAAAGACAGAACGCTCTATTCGTACATTTCCATTATCTGAAACAACGAATCAAGCTTTGGAGTAAGAATAATTTCTGTTCTGCGGTTTTTTTGTCTTGCTTCAGGAGTCTTTGCAGGATCCAGCGGCATATGCTCCCCACGACCGGCAACGGTAAGACGTTGTGGGTTTATATTGCTGTTATCAAGCAGAATCCTGACAATAGAAGTTGCTCTGAGCACACTCAGGTCCCAGTTATCCTTGATCTGGCTGCCGGGTCGGAAAGGAACATCGTCTGTATGTCCTTCAATCAAAATATTGATGTCCGGATTTTTCTCAAGGACTTTGGCCAGCTCATTCAAAGCACTAACTCCTGTAGGGTCTACACGGGTACTTCCGGTAGCAAACAACAACCTCTCCTCCATGGACACGTATACTTTGCCGTTTTTGATCTCCACGGTAAGTCCTTGTCCTTCAAAGCCCAACAGGGCTTTGGAAACACTGCGCCGCAGCGCCTGGACGGTAGAATCCTGACGGGCAATAATTGATTCCAGTTCATTCACACGCTGTTCTTTTTCTGACAGCTCGTTTGCTGATTGTTGCAAACGGTCGTTGAGTGCATTGAGATTTTTTTCTTTTTCCTCCATCTGGGTAACAGCCCTGCGGAGTTCATCTTCTCTTTTCTGCAAATCTTCCTGTGTTTCCTGCAATTGCTTGAGAATCTGACTGGTTTCCAGCTCTTTTCCTTCCATCAACCTGTCGTTTTGATCGAGTAGAATTTCGTAAGTTTTGGCAAGCCTGTCGTAATTGGATTGCAGTCGCCTTTGCCGGACGCCAGTTTCGGTAGTATCTTTTTTTAATTGCTCCAACTGTTGCTCCAGCTGATCCCTGAGGTTGGTGAGTTCATTGTTCTGGGTGAAAAGGCTTTCATTTTCTTCCCGCAATTCCTGGTTGCGGCTTTCACAGTCCTCTCTTCTTTCAGCCAACTCTTCATACTTTCGGGCAGGCACACATCCGCTGACAATCAGCAGGGCCAAAATGAAACTGATGAACGGGATATTTCTTCTAAGTTTTGCTGACATGGTTTTTGGGTATTAAAAGTTATGTTCTGCAAAATTAATTTCTTATCCAATGATACAACCTGTTTTGGTAAAATAATTTTAAGGATGTTTTGGGTATGCGATAAATGGATACTTGTGGTTCCTTCAGCAGATGGTCCCTCTTTTCAAACAAAATCATTTAAAATAACACCTGGCCCTTAGAAATAAATGCACTACGTGTTGAACCATATTAGGTGTTTGGGCTAATTCCGTAGTGCATTTTCCTCTTCAATTTCAAAAACAGTTGTTCTAATTGACCCTAAATCGACACGGTTAATCCCTGACAACCTGTCTTTCCTCAATGGAAACAAGTTCCCACCGTTTCATATTATACTTCGATCTTAATGCTCCTATAACAATGACTGGAAGGGATAAAGTGGCCAGGGCGGCTGAAAATATCAGGCCATTTAATGCTTCTTCTGAATCTCCGGTAATCCAGTAAACTCCACCTGCTATCAGGGGAACAACAGATAAGGTTAAAACTATTTGCCCCATAGATTTTACATAATCTTTTCCTTTTTTAATTACCAAAATATCATCTATGGGAATTGAATACGACTCCCTTCCCTTTAATTTGGTTATCGTGCTGTCACTAAGATAAGGAATCGTTGAAGTAAAAATTATAGTTGTGTCCTTTGTTTCTATTGCCAAATAATTGAAGTTTTGGTGGAAAACCAGTTGCCTGGTTCTTTTTTCGCTCTTTTTATGCTGGAAAGTCAAAACCACATCTTTTTGACCATAAGCTGCACCCTTACCTGATAGCATAATAATAACTGCGAACAGAATTATTTGAACAAAAAATGAATTATATGTTCTTTGGGTGAAACTCATTGCCATGACAAACTTTGATTATGAACGGTTGACGACTTGTTTAAGAAGGCCAATAATTGCTAAATATTACCACGGAAACAACCGAATGTATTGGATTTGAAATGACTGCCATTTCTTTTCCGTAGCTAAAATAGGCTTTTATCTACATATATGTTGTGAAAAACAAAAAAATTAAATCCCTCCAGGATTTAATACGAATAACCCCTATAACAGTTTATATTCAACTCCTATCGGAGTTGGTTGATGACTCTGCCGTTCAAATCCCCAGGTTTCACCCGGGGTTATTCACATTCAAGCCCTTCGGGCTTAGGTGGTTTGATGCCTTTTTTTAAAGGTTATTGTTTTATGATGCACTTCCGGGTTTTAAGGGGCGTTTCTTCATGCATTTCATCATGCATTTCGTTTTCCGTAGCTAAAATAGGCTTTTATCATTTTTAACAATGAGGTTCGTTGAGTGAACCTCCCAGTTGAGATTGAAAAATGTTTTGTTGCCAGGGGCCTATTTATTCACATCCCCCTTCCACTTCTCCAGTGAAATGGCAAACCGGGCCGCAATGGAATCGTCAAGGGTTTGTTATTGTTTGATTATGTTAGGACTTGTATTTCCTCAACAAACTTGCTGTGTGTGGATTTTCAAATACCTTTTCAAGTTCTTTTAAACATGTCACATCCTTAACCAAAATGAAATAACACAGCAGAACTTTCAGATCATACCAATTGTAATCCTTCCCGAATTGAAATAAATCAGAAAACAATTTTTCATACGCAACATAAATATAATTGCGTACCTCTGCTTTTTTCACACTCCAACTCAGTTTGACCAGTTTAATCCTGAAAGACATATTTTGATAATTATAGCTTTCAGCTAAACCGGTACTACCAATAAATGCCCTTTCCACTGAAAAATGGTTTGTATAATAAGGAAAAAACTCAGGAAACAAATGGGCTTCCAAATCGCGAAGGTTTATTTTCATTTCTAATTTATATTGGATGTGGATTGGAAGTATGGTTCAGGCAGCATAAATAGTTGTATTGATTTCATTTTTATCTTTTTCGTTCTAAGGTAAAAAATAGAATAGTTTTGCTATTAATCTCAAAGGTAAGAAAGCATCTTACAAAATATCCTGATAAGACTGCTCTAAAAGGCTGAATACATAATCCAACTCTTCCACTTCCTTGATATAAACTCTTTGGTTGAGCGTCCAGTTGTATCCATCAGGGATTCTTTCGACCATATTTATAGGGTCATCATATTCTCTGGGCCTTAAGTATATCTTGATATGGTTTTTCCCTAAATGCACCTCTGCAAATGATTTTGTTACCCGGTAACTGATATACGCCAAGGTTGCCTTTTCTTTAATGTTTTCATCGATTTCAAATATCCTACTGCGGAGTTCTTGAAATATCTCTTTTATCCTTTCTGTCGGTTTCTGCAAATGCTGTTCGACAGTAATATCAACAGGGACATTTGTCGGATTCTCCTGAGCTGATTTGGAAGGTGATTTTTGTTCAGATGCATTTAATGGCTCTAAACTGAATATTCCGTTTTCATAGTACCTGTATTTGAATAGTTCAATTCTGATGGGGATAATCTCTACAGTATCAATATCGAATTTGCTGTATGATTCTGCAATGCAGATAACCCTGGCGTTTTGCCAATCAATTTTTAACTTGTTGGCTAATTCAGCCCCGAGCTTCTTATAGACAAGCATTTCGAAAAATTCGACTTTTTGTGCATGCAGCCATTTTAAATACGACAAGGATTGATTGATTACATTGTCGTTCTTGTTTCTTTTGTACTCTATGATTACAGGAGCACCATTGATGTCAACTGCAAGTGTGTCAATGCGTCCGCCAAACGTGGTAATGTATTCCGATTCAAGGAAATGCATTTCCAAAACCTCCATCAAGTTTTTTTCAATCAGGTCCTGTAAATGCTTTTCCTTATCTATGGAAAAAGACTTTAATTTTTTAAGTTCTTTGTTATTCTCTTGAAATATGGGCATAATGCTAGGTTTTATTACAATTTACATCCACCTTCCATTTCTCCAACGACATGGCAAACCTTGCCGCATGTTTAACTAAATCAAGATAATGAATGGCGTTTGATACATCACTTTCTCTATTTTCCTCAAGAATTTGAATGTAATTATCAATCATTCGGTCACGATTCTTTCTGAGGTATTCCGAAAAAACAACATCGATATTTGTTTGAAGACTTTCCAACAAACGATCGACTTCCTTTTTCGAATCCTGGGCAGGTTTATAGGCCCCGAAATACCCTACCAGTCCAAAAATCAATGTTAGAACGGCTATTAGGATAGTAAACTCTGCAATCAAGCTCGAACGGCTATTTTCATATTGCCGCAAAAGCACTTCATAGAGTTCATTAAGCCTCTTATTATCTTGTTGCTGCTTAACTAAGTCAGCATTGGTTTTTTCAAGAGCTTCAATTCTCTCTTCCTGGTTAATTCTATTCAATACTACTGGTTCTTCACTGGAATAATTAATTCCTCCAACAACAGTAAATGTCTTAATCCATATCAGGACCAATACAATCAATGCTCTTTTCATTTGCTTGCTGATTTAGTATAGTTAATTCCATTTTCTATCTGTGAGCTATTCCTCGTATTTGAAATTAAATTGAAGTAAGTTCTAGGCTACCCTCTCCCTATACAGGTGCTCCTGAAACGCCGCAAAGAGCTTGCTGATGTTAGCCACGTCGCCCAGGATTTCTTTGGCAGCTTCCAGCGACTGGTATTTGTTAATGAGCACTACGGGTAACTTTTCCTGGCCAAGTTCATTCACCCCTGCCACCAGAGGGAACCGCATTATTGTGTTCTTTGATCACATAACTATCACATTAGATTCGATTGATAATAAGACTGTTACGTTTTGCTTCATGTGCTTCTGTCACATGACCATCACATAAGATCGCTGATGTGTTTCTAACAGAATAACCCAACATAGCATCATAAATATTCTCAAGCCCAGAAAGGAATATAACTGGCATATTTTCTTGATTTATTCTCGGGATCATCCTCTTTAACCAATCCATCCTCAATAGCATCTCGTATTATGCGAGATGCAACAGAATAATTGTGAACTTCTATCTTGAACCGCTCTCTTAAACTTTGATTGGTCATCTTCTCATTTGAAACGTATTTCAAACATGCATGCTGATAACATGCTCTGATTTTCTCTTTTTTGTCTAATTCTCCAAGTTTTTTGTAGCTATATAGTGTTACACTTGTCCTGTTTTGCAACTCCATAACGTTAAGTGGGGGGAGTTGAAATAATTCGATTAGCGAAATCACTTTGTCTAATCCACTGCCTTTTTCTTCACAGAATCCCATTCTTCTCATTAAATCTGCAAGCTTTTCATTACGCGAAACATAATTATCAATAAAGCGTTCAGGTTTAATAAGTGGCGCACCTGGATTTGATATTTCAATTCTATCCGAGTAAATTTCAATCATCGGAAAACCCCTTTCTGAAAAATCCTGGTGAATAAGAGCATTAGCCACTAATTCACGGATAGCAAGTTCTGGATACATTTTGGTCTCAGTTCTCAGCACCTTCCCAATTTCTTCGTTGGAAGGGAGTTGGCTGTTAATCCAGTCTACCAAACCCTCAAATCCAAGTGCGTATCCCTTTACCCCCATTTGTTCACGTTCCGTTTCAACTTTATTCTTGCCTTTGTAAACGATGACTCTGACTGACTTTCTTATAACTGATTCAAAATATGTTAAGTCTTTGGAAAACAGAATGGCTCCCAACTTGGTAATGGCATAACCTTGAACCTCTTTTGTAATGAGACCCTCAGCAAGAAATTTTTCAATAACTCCTTGTTGGTTTGAAGGATACGGAATATTGAGCAGGTCGAAATAAGTTTCTGTACTAAGGAGTTTAACTACATCTGCAGCTGAAAGTCCTTCCAAGGCGAATTCTTTTTCGAATGGTTTATGATCTTTCCTCCAGATTATGGCTTCCTTCTCAGAGAATTCTGAAAGTTTTCTGGTAATACTACTGACGCGGATATAGGCATGATGCAGGAAATCCACCGGACGGTTTCTTGCAGCCGGAATAACGAAAATGACCAGCCGTTTATTTGTTTCATAATCAAACTCATATATTCTGAAATCAATTCGGGGATTTAGTCTTGTAGCCAGCCAATGCTCAAAGTCTTCACTTCCTTTCTTATGCGCCTTAGCACTAAAGCTGGTACCCAATATCTTATGTGTATGGTCTTCAACTCCAAAAACCAGGTAACCTGTGCTTCTATTGTGGATACAAGCACCATTAGACAATGCCGACAATCGTTCACCAATTTCTTCAGGGGAATGAAAATTATGTTTGAATTCCACCCATTCACATTCCCTGGGGAATTTAATCAATTCGTCAACCAACTTTGTTAATTGCTTATCAGTCATACCCTAGCTTTTTTGGGTTCTCCTTCTGAACCTATAATTGAAATGCACTTATTTCTCTGTCGCATAAAACTCTATTTGCTTGAAAAATCAAATAACCCTTTTATGACAGATTTTTCTGCCCCACTCAGCGATGAGCCTTTCCACTTCTCGTAAAGCATTGAAAATGTTTGCCTGGTATGATTGGTAAACAGTTTTGAAGCAGTCAATAAATCAGGCTCATTTTTCTTCACAAACCTTTCAATAGCATTTAATGCATTGATTCTTCTATTTGGCTGTTCAAGTTTTTTACCTAAATGGTCACTTAAATATGCATTCTTAGCATCGATATAGTTTTTCATACTCAAACATTTTACTTGAATTACATATTTCATATCCCCTCCACAATCCCAATCTCCTCCTCCGTCAACCCATACAACTCATAAACCAACCGGTCAATCTCTTGCTCCAGCGCGGTGGTGTCGGCGGTGGGGTCTGTTTCTTTGGCGTCCATTATTTCATTAACAAGCTTTTCAATTATTATTGATTTGGTTCTATAATCGGGGATGGGAATTTTTATAACATCCTGGCTAAACCACCTCAATCTGCCACCTTTAGCAGCATCCCCTAAAACTGATGCAACTTTGGAATAGTAAAACCAGATTATTTTTGAATTTAGCAACCCTAGAAGAGCTATGTCTCCTGTTGGAATGAAATAACATGTATTCCCAAAGTATTTTGTATTTTTAGATAAAGCGAACCT
>JAABSE010000042.1 GCA_011390575.1 Sphingobacteriia bacterium | reverse complement strand
GCCAGCTTCATCAGTTGAATCATCCATTTCAGCCCAGTTGCCCATGGCTGAAGTCAAAACATACACATTCCCTTCGCCATTGACCCTGCTCCATATATTCCATGTCCATTCTCCTTCATTTTCGAGGTAACATGCTTTCCAGGCTTTGACACCTTCACGGAACTGATTATTATGCCCGGGTTTTACAGTAAATTCTGTCATCGAAAGGATAAACCCTCTCTCGGTTTCCTGTGCCTCAACTCCATTTGTGAATGGTGTTGATGCAGCAAAAAACATCACTGCAATTAGTAAATTTCTCATTTGTACGCTGATCGTTTTCATAATGATTTTGATTTAAAAATGCCTACTCTTTGGTAAAGGATTTTCGGCTTGCTCCTCAAATACAATAAACTTGAACGAAAGTAATTGGGGAGAAGAGGAAAGGGGTAGGATTATTCTTGCAATTCGTTGGACTTTTCGGTCAAATGATGCTATTTATGGGTGCTTTTCCTTTGGCATCATACCGTAGAATAGCTAAGGCCTTATTGCCAATCACATTATGGATTCTAACATCCTGCAACCCAAATTACCCGTGTTTAGCTTCAAGGCGTGCAAATACCCTTGAAATTACTTATATTTGCAAGAACCAGCCTGATTGAATGACAAAGGTTTAGGCTGAATGCTTAAATCATATAATGCTTAAGAGATGACAGTAGTTATAGATAAAAACAATGCTCCCGATGCTTCAAAAATTCTTGCTGCAAAACTCAAAAAGAGCAGCAGGAAAGGAAATTTGGCAAAGCATTACGGAAAACTAAAAAGAAATATTGACGGATTAAAATATCAAACCACACTAAGGGAAAATGAAGATTGATTTTTTTGCTGACACTAATTTTCTGATATACGTCCACGAAGGAAACAAAATAGTAGAACCTTTTTTAGCCTACAACTTTGGCATTTCATTTATTTCCGAGGTTGAATTGTTAGGTTATAAAGGTATAACCAAACCCGAGGAAATCAAATTAAAACAATTGATAAATGATTGTTTTATAATTGATTGGAATGGAAAAATAAAAGAACAAACTATTCAATTAAGAAGAAGGTTTATTACAAAATTACCCGATGCAATTATTGCTTCAACATCCTTGGTTTATGGCATTCCATTAGTTACAGCAGATAAAGGATTTTCTAACATCGAAGGACTTGATTTGATACTAGTAGAGGTCTAAAGCGTAACTCTTTAAAGGAGGCAAAAAAGTAATTGGGCAGGATTATTTCTGCAATTCGTTGGACTTTTCGGTCAAAGCGGGCAGTTCCTCTATCCAGAAGTTGTTTGAAAAGAAACGATGGCAGTTAATGTTAATACATCTTTTAATGCATATTGGCAAAACCAGGAACTTTTATAGCAATTTCCCAAATAGAGGCTATACTGATATAGTATCTGTTGCCAATGTCTTTTATAGTTTCCTGCGATTAATGAGGAAGTAACTTGTCTCCATTAACAAACCAAATATGGGCATGTGTATCCAGCAAAAAATCCATGATTACATGTAGTCTTTAAAATCATCCAGGGGCTCATCAAAATCATCATGCATCTTAAAAAAACCTTTTGCACACCCAAATCCCCTTTCTTTTAATTTTTCACCGGATTTCTTTTTTGATTTCAGAAAATCTACAAAATCTTTTACTTCTTGTTTCAGTGAATCAGGAAGCGCACTAATCTCTAAATATAACTGGACGTCTTTCATGTCAATTTTTATTTCAAAAATAGCTAAATTGTAAAAGTTCTTCCAAAGCAAAAATTTCTTTTAACATTTAGCTATAAGGCAGGCACCCATCAGGCCTTGTATTCCGACGGGCTGCAACCAAATTGTTTCTTGAATGCGCGTGCAAAATAAGAATTATCAGTAAACCCCACCTTATAACAAATTTCGGAAACCGACCCTGCTTTTTGCGCAAGCAGGTCTGCTGCCCTTTGCAGGCGGAGAGAGCCTATTAGCTGACCGGGGGATTGGTCAATGAGCGCTTTGAGTTTGCGGTTGAGTTGTGAAATGCTCATGTTGACATGCTCAGCAAGGCTTTCGACCGAGAATTGCTCATCCTCAAAATGCGTTTCGATGGTTTTGACGATTTTTTCCAGGAACGCCTGGTCAACAGAAACAGAGGAAACCTCAGAAGGCCTGATCACTGTGGATTTGCTGAAACGTTTACGGAGTTGTATGCGCTGCTGGATCAGATTTCTAACATTGGCAATAAGCTCCCTTGCATTGAAAGGCTTCGTCAGGTAAATATCCACACCCGTTTCCAATCCGTCAATTTTATCATCGATACCGGCCCGGGCAGTTAACATGATGATAGGGATATGACTGGTTTTCTCATCCGCCCTTATGGCTTTGCAAAACTGGTAGCCATCCATTCTGGGCATCATCACATCTGAAATGATAAGGTCGGGCATGATCTCCTGCGCCATTTTTATCCCTTCTTCTCCATTGCCGGCTTCGGTAACCCGGTAATTCTCTTCAAGTTGTTCGCGGACATATGATCTGACATCGGGATTGTCTTCCACCACCAATACCCTTTCATGGATTTCTCCATTTTCTGTCATTGATGTTTCTGAAACAGATAACACTTCCGCAGGTTCGGACAACATATCCAAACTTTCCGTCAGGATGCTATTTCCGTTGCTTTGGCTGGTTTCGTCTTCTTGGGAAGATCCATTGGTATCCAGGGGAAGTGAGATAGCAAATTCACTTCCAATACCTTCTTTGCTGTTGGCGGTAATTTCTCCTTTGTGCAGCAACACCAGTTCCCTGGTAAGTGCAAGGCCGATCCCTGTACCTCCGTATTCGCGTGTGCTCGATGCATCCACCTGGAAAAAACGATCAAAAATATGTTCCATCCTGTCTTCCGGAATGCCAATTCCTGTGTCTTTTACACGGATAACAACTTTGCGATCTTGTTCTATTCCAATAGAAACGGTAATCCTGCCATTTTCAGGGGTAAACTTAAAGGCATTGGATACCAGGTTATAAAAGACCTTTTCCATTTTATCAGGGTCAAAAGAAACAGGAATATGATCTGCTTCAGATTCAAAGACCAGTTCAATATTTTTACCGTCGGCAAGGGATTCAAACGAAAAGAACAGACTTTTCAGGAAGGAAACCATGTTTTGTCTTGATGCTGCAAGCTCCATGCTTCCGGCTTCAAGTTTCGACAAATCGAGCAATTCATTGATCAGCGCCAGCAAACGTTTTGCGTTGCGGTTGGCTACCTGGAGTTTTCCTTTTTCTTTTATCTGAATATCCGAGGTCATTACGCTTTCAATCTGTCCTAAGATTAATGTAAGGGGTGTCCGGAATTCATGCGAAATGTTGGCAAAAAAGTGTGATTTCAAATGATCTAAATTACGGAGTGAATCTGTGGTCACTTTCTCGATTTTCAGTTGGTTCCGAAGCAGAATTCTGTTCATTTCATAGCGCCTTATCCTCAAAATCGCAAACGAAAATAGCATCAGATATAATGCAAATGCCCACCAGGTAAACCACCAGGGCGCCAGAACTTTGAAACTATAACTGATGGGTTCGCTCCAAACCCCGTCAGGACTTTTGGCACGTACCTTAAAGGTGTAAGTCCCCTGCCCCAGGTTGCTGTATTCAGCCATAGTTCTGATGCCCGGGGGGCTCCATTGCTTTTCGATACCTTCGAGCATAAACTGGTACTGAACCATAAACGGTTTTGCTGTTTCAATGCCTACAAAATCAAAACCAATCGTGTTGTGGGTGTAAGGCAAAACCAGGTTATGGGGAATGGCATTGAAAGGGCTTATACGGTCGAAGCGGACTTTTCTGAATTTATGGATCAAAGTATCGCGTTCACTTTCAGTTAAGCGCTTGTCAAAAACACTTAATTCGTCATGCACAAAAGCAGGAACACTTTGGGGCGACAGGAATTCTTCGCCTTCCCTGGATCTTGCTCTTTGCAGGCTATGCCAGCTGATGTTTTCATGATTAATGTCTACGCTTTGGATGATTACTTGCGGAGCCATGGTATTTTTGCGCACTTCCTTATAGTCAAAGCGTACCAGTTTATCACCTGTTCCTGCCCAGATAAATCCATCGCGGTCAACAAGCATACTGTAATTGTTGCTTACATCTTTAATAGAGTAGCCTGTTTGCTCGTTATAGTGTTCCACACCTTCTTTTGCAATTCGATCGCGGTTTGTATGTAATCCCCCTTTTAGAATTGTAAACCCGTTACTTGTACCAATGATGATATTGCCAACTTCATCTTCGAGAATCTCATAAACAATATCATTGGGAAGTCCATTTGAGGTATTGTAGTTTTCGAAAATATTATCTTCAATCTGTGCAATCTCACCCAGGCTCAACATTTTTACCCATTCTTTTCTGATGATGGATACACCGCCGCCCCAGCTTCCAATGAGCAGGTTGCCCATTTTGTCTTTTGTTAAGATGGATAACTTATTGTCGGGAAGCCCCTGGGCTGTTGTAAAGTTGATGAAGTTTTCTCCGTCGAACCTGCTTAATCCACCCCTTGTTGCAAACCAGATCGCACCCAAATTATCTTCCTGGATGTTCCAAACGGTATTGTGCACAAGTCCCTGGTCTGTGGTGTAATTGGTAAACGATTTGCCATCAAACCTGCTCAATCCACCTTCATAGGTCCCAAACCAGATGTTCCCTTTGCTGTCTTCTTTAAGGCTTGTAACGCTGTTTGTAATCAGGCCGTGTGCAGTGTCCCAGGTAGTAATAGTTTTACTGTCGAATTTATTTAAGCCATATCCGGAACCAAACCACAGATTACCGTCTTTGTCAAACATCATATTCATGGCATCACCCGTTGAAAGACCTTGGGCAGTTGAGAAATTTAAAAAGGCTCCCTTGTTTTTATTCTCCTGGTCTTTCGTGAATTTTGTAAGCCCGCCATCTTCTGCCCCTATCCAGATGCTACCGTCTGGGTCTTCGGTTGCTGAAAAAACGGTTTTACCCGGAAGTCCCTGCCTGGCAGTATATTCTATCGTACTTTTGCCGTCAAATCTGCTTAACCCATTGCCCTTTGTGCCAAACCAAATGCTGCCTGCCTGATCTTCTACCATGCAGACAATAGCGTTACTTGCCAATCCCTGTTCAGATGTATAGTTAATAAAAGAGGAGTCCTGTTTTATGAATTCCGAAACACCTTCTTCCGATCCAAACCAGATGTTGCCGGCCCTGTTTTCCAGGATGCTTGTAATGGAATTGCTTATTAACCCGTCGGCCTTTGTATAAGTTACTACCGCAGATTTGCCCATTTGCACGTTATCGGGATCAAATCTTACTGCCCCTTTGCTGGTTCCAAACCATAACAACCCGTCGCGGTCTTCGGCTATGCAATACACAATTTCATTTTCCAGGCCGGTTATTTCAGAATAATCATAAAAGGAAGTCTCTCCATGGGTGTCGGCAAGAGGGTTAAATTTGAATACACCTCTGTGTCCTGCCATCCAGAGGTTACCATTCCGGTCTTCAATAATGCCCCCTGCGTAATTGCCGGTAAAGCCTTGTTTATCCTCATAATGGATAAACTGACTCATCCCGTTATCATTCTTATCCGGACTGTAAAGGCTTAAACCGCCACGGGTAGCAATCCAGATATTTCCCTTTTTGTCTTCAAGGATTTTATTGATATGGTTATCAGGAAGACCGTGCTCAGTGGTAAAGTTTTCGAAATAAACACCATTGTATTTGCTTATCCCGCCATAGGTGCTGAACCAGATGTTGCCCTCACTGTCTTCGGTGATTGCCTCGATGAGATTGTGTATTAAACCATGAGATGAGTTGTAATTTATAAATGATTTCCCATCATACTTGCTTACCCCATTCCCAAATGTGCCAAACCAGAGGTTTCCGGCTTTGTCTTTAAACCCACTTAAAACACTACTCAAAGCCAAACCATGTTCTGTATTGAAGTTTTGCATGGTGACAAAAAAGTCGGCTGGTATTCTAACAGGATCTGGTTTTGTTGTTAAATCAATAATTTCGGGGGGCGGATTGTCGCTAAGGAAGTGAATGACCGGCTCGCCGGCTTTTATTACGATAGGGGAATCAATGGTTTCAGAAACAGAGAAATGATTCACAGGCTCCGGGTTTGTGTTGCACGCAACAAGGGCTGTAAGCAGGATTCCAAACCACACTACTATGTAATATTTTTTTAGATTCTTCATTTTTCTCAGCCTGTTTTAAACAGACCTTTAAGCTGTTTTCATTGAACAGTCTAAAGGCATTTAAGTTTCCGAAATGTTATTGTATATTGCATTTCGCTATAACTTAAAACATAGAATTTCAACTGATTAAGCATTTGACCTGCACTTTAAACCGTAATCGTGTTAACGTAAGTTTGATTTTCAGAATGAGAAACTGATGGCATTTGGCTTGCGGTTAGTTCAATGGTGCGTTTCAGATCCGTGCTTTTTTAGGGTTTAGAAATAAAAGCATAGGGATGGGTGGCTTTTGGCTTTGTTGAAATGGCATCAGCGGCATTGGCTGTAAGATAAATTACAGGAATATCATGCTCTTTCTGCTCCACTGCTGAAAGGGCAACACACATCCGCCGGCAAATCAATCTTCCCATAACAGCCTTTTTTGGTTACACCTTGTACAAATATAATTAAATATTTATACGTTTGTTTTACCCTGCGTCACATTAAAGCATAAATTAACAGTCGTTTATCCGATTTTTTCACGCTTACATTTTGAAACGACACAGGCTATGCTGGGGAAAAAAGGTATAGAGATGCGTTTCCTACTTAGGCAAAAACCCAAAAGTCTTGGAAAGCCACCAGTGGAATTTATGTATCCCCGTGGGGTTGGTAAATTTCAGGATACATTCACCGGATACGGCATGGGGAAACTTTTGAAGCATTTCTTCCGACTTGGGAGTCCCCGACATCTGCTGAATCCACAGGTGGGTAAAACCAAGCTCATGGGCTTTCTCCACCAGGATTTCTGTTTGCTGTTTGGGCGTGATCACCAGCAGACTTTTTACCTCAGCAGGCAAAGCGTCCAGGTTTTCATAAACCGTTTCTCCTGATTCGGTAAGGCCCCCTTTGGGGTTTACGGGCAATACTTTGATGGATTTTTCCCTGAGGGTTTTGTATACCTCGTGGCCAAACTTTTTGGGATTGTGCGAATAGCCGGCCATGGCAATGGTCTGTTGCGACAGAAAGGAATCAATACTGGCTTTTGTGGTTTTCATGGCAAATGGAATTAGGAATTAAACATATTGCATCTGGTGGTGTAAAATTAATACAACAATTCATTAAAATCCTGTTTTTTAGATGAACCGAGCCAGGACAATAACATTGACACACACGCGGATGATTATAATTTGAACCAAGGCAAAACATTCAATACGGATATTGTTGGCGAGCTCCATCTGACCGAATTAATAAAATTATAAACAGATGAAAATATTTCCCTGTCATGAAAGATGATAACCCTTCGCATTCATCTCCCACGCTTTAAAATGCGTGTAAACATCATTCTGCAGTGGATAGTCCCAGCAACCCATAGAATGGTAAACAGATCCGCCAAACCCGGTTTTAAACCTATAGAGACCATACATAGGATGCTCGGGATCCGGACGGGGTGCTATCCCAAACATGTCATACTCGGTGCAGCCGTTGGCTTTGGCAATGCGCATGGCCTGCCACTGGAGGGCATAGGGTGCCATCATATTGCGATGCAGACAGGATGAAGCTCCATAGAGATAAAGCGCGCGCTTCTGACTAAGCACAAGGAACATTGAAGCAAGGGGTATGTTTTCTGTTTTTGCTACCAGCAGCATTACTTTTGCTGGTGAACGGGAGGAATTGGCACGTGCAGTAAAAACCGCCCTGAAATACTCCATGTCGTGAAGATAAATCCCATTTCGCTGCGCGGTTTCGCTATACAGATTATACCAAACATCAATATCATCAATCCCCAGGGTTTCTACATGCACCCCCTTTCTTTGCGATAACCCTATATTGTATCGGGTTTTGGATTTCATTCCATTGAGAATCTCCTGCTCACCTCTTTTCAGATCAATAAATATGGTATTGGTAGGAAGTATATTGGAGGGGGTTTTCTGAAAATTCCAGTTGTGGGTGCTGAAGTTGAAGCGCAATTCCTGTACCCGGTTTTCAGGAGGCCCGATCCAATTCCCTTCCAGATCATAAAAGTCGTTGTCGTGAGCCCAGCAGGATTCCCAAAACAGGTCATAGCGAATCATAATGCAATGGGAGGGTAAATATGACCGAAGACATTCGGAGAGCTCTTCCAGGAAAACACCCTGGCAATCGGGATCAGGCTCCAGTTCAGGACCATAAGGAACATAGGCATAGCAGTGTTCCCTGTCGATGTACTCCAGAACCACCAGCAAATCGGAGGTGATAGTTTTGTTTTCAGAACTCGCATGCCGTATATCTGCTCGTTTCACTTTAAAATTGAAAGCGTAAGAGTCAACCCCCATCTTCCGCTTTACTTCTGACCAATAAGAGGTTTGCTGCACTATGGGGGTCTCAAAAACCTCATCGGTATCCTTGTCAAAAACTTCGCTAAGCATTTTCCTTTGAAAGTTAAATATTTTGGGTTCTGTGCTAAAAGCCCGCAAAGTTAACAAACCTATTCCGCTAAAAAAACCTTTTGGCAATTAAATTGCTTTTAATCAGGTATTTAAATCTGGACACAAACAAAATCCTCATACAACCAAACCCAAACCTTATACCCATGAGCAATCTTTAAGGAGGAAGACAACTCAAAAATTCTTTTTGTATATGAAAGAAAATCCTGAAAAACCAACACTCAGTGTCAACCGGTTTTCATATGAAGGACCAGAAAGATAAAGGGCCGAAAGAATTCAATAATTTAATACATTTGAAAAGCGTAATAAGAGTTTTACAGGAACTGAATCCCAGAGCCCAATACTACAATTATGAGCCTAAAAAGCATAAATTCTGATCATCTGAGACTTGGCACCATGATGTTTTTCCAGTACATGATGTTTGCCGTTTGGTGGGTACCTCTGGCCGCTTACCTGGCCAACCTTGGATTGTCAAGAAATCTTACGGCACTGATTTTGAGCTCCATGGCCTTTGGCTCAGTTGTTTCGCCCATGGTAGGTATGCTGGCCGACAGATATTTCAGGGCACAGCATGTACTTGCTTTTTCCAATTTTGCCATTGCCGTTATGCTCCTGCTTGCTGCCATTACGAGCAATCCGGCCGGGCTGTTTGTCATCCTGCTTGTCGTGATGCTGTTTTATATGCCCACCTGGGCACTCACCAGTTCCATCACCATGTTTCATGTGGGTTCGGATAAATTCGCCCGGATTCGGGTGTACGGAACTTTTGGCTGGATAGCAGCAGGCGTTTTCAGCGCCATCAATTCCGGATGGATGGGTATTGATTTTGACGGCACGCACCTACCCTTCTATTATGGTGCAGCGATAAGTCTTATAGCATCAGTGTTCAATCTCACCCTGCCCGACACGCCCCCAGCAGCACGCGGGCAGAAAGCTTCGCTTATTGATATCATGGGCTTCAGAAGTTTTTCCATGTTACGCAACCGCAATTATGCCATCTTTCTTGCCATTTTCGTCCTGAGCATGATACCCTTTACCATGTACTGGTCTTATTTTTCGGAATACCTTGCCGACAGGGGGTATCGGTTTATAACCATAACCATGAGTACCGGCCAGGTGCTTGAAATCCTAATCTTGCTTTCGGTTCCCTACTTTATTGGCAAAATCGGATTGCGTAACACCATGATGGTAGGATTGGCGGCCCTGGTGATTCGCTATCTCGCTTTATACCTTGCAGGCGATGAGGCAGGGTTGCATTTTGTATTGCTGGGTGCCGGAGTGCATGGTATGATATTCGGTTATTACCACCTCGGAGCACAGATATACACCGATCGCACGGCACCGGATGCGCTGAAGTCACAGGCTCAGGGACTGATTTTTTTCATCACTTTTGCCGTGGGACTGCTGGCCGGAAACTTTGTCTGCGGCTGGATCATCCGCATGTTTTCATCCTCTACTCCTGAGGGTATCCATTATCAATGGGAAAATATTTGGGGAGTTACCTTTCTTATGTCAGTTATTGTGTTGCTGGCATTTCTGGTCTTCTTCAAAAACAAACAAGCAGAAACCAGTCAGGAGTAAAAAACTGAAGTTGAAACATCCTTGTCCGGGCTTAGGTACTGCTTCGCTTTTACATCCGGAGGCGAACAAAAAAGTCGCCACCGGACTTTGCAACTGAACCGTGCCGTGACAAGTTCTATTGACACACAACCTTAATAAGTCTTCAGGGGATTTGCTCAGGCAGTTTTTCAAAAATCCGGTAAACAGCAGGGCAGGTTTCTGTATTTTTCACACACAGAGAGAGAATGCTTTTTATATTCTTCTGGTCGGTATGCGGATAGGCTCTACAGGCCCTGGGACGTGAGGCATACACCATGCAATAATTATCTGCGAGCAAAAACGGGCAGGGCATCGACTGGAAAACATAATCACCATCCTCATCAATGCGCAGATATGTATCCATAAAAACGGAAGTTTTCATTTTCAACGTTGAGGAAAGCCGCGAAATATCATGTTCGGTCAGCCGTGGGCCCAAACCTTTGCAACAATTTGCGCATGAAAGGCAATCGATCTGTGCAAAGGCCTCCTCGTGCAGTTGTCGGAATATTTCGTCGCCCTTATGCGGTTTTAATTTTCTTACTTTTTGAGCCAACGTTTTAAAGTCGCGCTTTTTGCTCTGTGCTTTCGCTGCAAGTTTATCCAGGTCCGGTATCATATTTAACTGCGATTGTGCAGCGCAAAGATAACAGTAATGCAAACTACCTACTCCCCTTTTCTGCCAAAACGACGCTTTTTAACCTTTATCAAATACTAATTATGCCAAAACGCCATGATTCCCCCTGTTGATACCCTTACTGTTCCCAATGGTACAGATCTTGAAATTGTGCCCACTCTGATTAAAAACAGATTTTCCTGCTGAAAATAATTAACAGCGACAACCAAACACAAAATTCAATTTAAAAAACCGCAGAATTATGAAAGGAAATTTTCAAAATATCATCAACGGTCCTACCCCGGTATTGGTAGATTTTTTTGCTGAATGGTGCCAGCCTTGCAAGATACAGGCCCCAATCCTGAAAGAACTTGCCGCTGAGGCAGGTGAAAAAGTAAAAGTAATTAAAATTGATGTGGACAAAAACCCGGAAATTGCAGGCAGGTTCCAGATACAGGGTGTACCTACTCTTGCCCTTTTCAAACAAGGCAACATAATCTGGAGACAATCAGGGGTCATTCCCAAACAAGCATTGCAACAAATTGTGAATCAACATACAGCATAACATTGCATCAGCGTATGCAAAAAGTTGTATTTAGCTTCCCATAAACATAAACGGATAACATAGCGGTATGGAAAACGAAAAAAGTTCACTGGTTCTGGTTTCGGACATATATCCCGATAACATAATTGTTCTTCCACTGGAAAACAGGCCCATTTTTCCGGGTCTTACCCTTCCCTTGACTTTTCCCGGGAAAAAGATGGTAGAATACGCCGAGCATGCCCTTGAAAGCAACAATGGCTTCATTGGTGTATCGCTTATTGACGAGATTGATGAAGAAAACATCCTTGACTCCAGGCTTCATAAAACGGGTACATTATTGAAAATAATGAAGATCATCAACAAAACCGATGATATGGTGCACTTCTTTGCCCAGGCTGTCACCCGTTTTGAACACATTAAAACAATTTCACGCAAAGGAATACCTCACTGGCAGGTGCAGTTTGATTATGAAGAAAAGACAAGTCCTCCGGCAGAACTCAAAGCATACACACTGGCGGTAATCAATTCTGTGAAGGAGCTCATCAAGCTTAACCCTATGTTTCAGGAACAAATGCGCCTGGCCCTTTCCCAGGTAGGCATGGAAAAGCCCGGTCTGCTTATGGATTTGGTGGCATCTTTTCTCACTGCCGATAGCAACAAATTACAGGAAATACTGGTTGCACGCGATTTGTTTGAACGCAGCGAGAAACTTATTCTGCTGCTCAAGGAAGAAATAGAAGTAAGCCAACTGCAACAGGATATTCAAAAGCAGATTGAAGACAAGGTTTCTAAACACCAGCGGGAGTTTTTCCTCAGAGAGCAGCTGAAAGTCATCAAAAAAGAACTCGGACTGGAAAAAGACGACAAATCTTCGGAGATTGAGATTCTTGAAAAGAAAATCAAGAAATTGCACCTCACCCCTGAAGCCGACAAAGTAGTGAAGGAAGAGATAGAGAAGTTGAAAACGCTTGAAAGTGGTTCGGCCGAATACCAGGTTTCGCGTTCTTACCTGAACTGGCTTACCGACCTGCCGTGGGGAATTTATTCAGCAGAAAACTATAACCTGCCCAAAGCACGCAGTATACTGGATGCCGATCATTACGGACTCAAGGATGTAAAAGAGCGTATTCTGGAATTTATAAGCACCATAGCCAAACGCGGGAAAGTGTCAGGCAGTATCGTTTGCCTGGTGGGTCCTCCCGGGGTGGGCAAAACATCCATCGGAAAATCCATTGCTGATGCACTGGGAAGAAAATTTTACCGGTTCTCAGTGGGAGGCATGCGTGATGAAGCAGAAATTAAAGGACACAGACGCACTTACATAGGAGCCATGCCAGGCAAAATTATTCAGAGTCTGAAACGCTCCGGAGTATCCAACCCCGTCATCATGCTCGATGAGATAGACAAAATCGGGGTTAGCTACCAGGGCGATCCGGCAGCTGCCTTACTGGAAGTTCTGGATCCGGAACAAAACAGCGACTTTTTAGACCACTACCTGGATGTACGTTTCGATTTATCCAACATCCTTTTTGTAACTACAGCCAACCAGCTGGATACAATTCCCAGGCCATTGCTCGACAGGATGGAAATCATCAAACTGCCGGGATACATCCTGGAAGAGAAGATGGAAATTGCCAAAAGATACCTTGTTCCCAAACAACGAAAGGAGCATGGATTGAAAGCTTCGGAAATCAACATTACTGACCCTGCCCTGGCAAAAATTGCTGATGGCTACGCCCGCGAAGCAGGGGTGCGCAACATGGAAAACCAGATTCGCAAAATCATGCGCAAAGCCACGCTTATGCAGGCAGAAAAAAATACGGACAAAATAAATATTAACCAGAAGAATCTTACGGCGTTTCTGGGGCAACCTGTTTTCTCTGCCGAAGAGCTTTACAAAAAACCCATCCCCGGGGTAACACTGGGCCTGGCATGGACAGCCATGGGAGGGGCCACTCTTTATATTGAAGCAAGCGCCATCCCCGCCAAATCTCCCGGCATCAAACAAACCGGTCAGCTGGGTAACGTAATGAAAGAATCTGTGGAAATAGCCTTCTCCTATGTTCGTTCCCTGGGCAAAAAGGAAAAGAAAATCAGCCAGTTTTTTCAAAACAACCAAATACACCTGCATGTTCCTGCCGGTGCCACACCAAAAGACGGCCCATCGGCAGGCATAACCATGGCCCTGGCCCTGTACTCGCTGGCAAGTAACAAAGCAGTAAAAAAGGGCATTGCCATGACCGGAGAACTCACTCTGACAGGAAAGGTTCTGCCCATAGGAGGGTTGAAGGAAAAAATCATTGCAGCCAGAAGGGTAAAGGTATTTGAACTTATCCTGCCGGCTGAAAACAAAAAGAATTATGATGAGTTGCCCGATCATCTGAAAGAGGGAATCACGGCCCATTTTGTCAGCCAGTTCAGCGAAGTCCTGAAAATTGCCTATCCTTCATGATGCACAAAGTTTTTTTACATGGGAGTTTTTTCATCCTGCACCATGGAAGCCATGAGGTCTCATAGCTTCCATGTTGCTTTTTCGGGTTCATTTAATAAAAAATAACAGCAAGTCCCTGTTATTCTGCTTAATTTCGCATTTATTGGATGTTCTCACTGATTTTTAGGCAGATAATATCATTCTGAACTTCAAACAAAACTACCGAACAACTCAACTGATAAACCGTTTCTAAGTAAGACAGGCGTGAGAAGTAAACCGGTTTACCGGCAACCAATTGCCTTTTTCGGCTTGCTGTAAGGCATCCTTTTTCAATATAATACCGTGTAAACAAGAAAACAATCCATAAAATGAATAACCGAAATCTGAAAATATTCCTCCCATTTATTTTTGCCATAGTATTGGCATCCGGAGTTTTGCTGGGCCTCAACCTCAATTTTGGGAAAGCCCCTGACCCTACCGAAAAAAAATTCTTTTCCATTGGCTTTGACCGGTACGACAAAATCGGAGACATCCTCAATTACGTCATGGACTCATATGTTGACAGCCTGGATCGGGAAGAGCTCACCCAGGAAACTATTGTCAAATTACTGGAAAATCTTGACCCCCACTCCTCTTATATTCCTGCTTCTGCATTTAGAGAAATGAATGACCCGCTAATGGGCAGCTTTGAAGGCATTGGAATTGAATTTAACATGATTACCGACACGGTGGTGGTAATAAACCCCGTCCCCGGCGGCCCCAGTGAAAGTGTGGGTTTGAGAGCTGGAGACAGAATTGTGATAGTAGAAGATGATACCATTGCAGGTGTCGATATGCCCACCCAGGAGGTGGTAAAAAAACTAAAAGGTCCCAAAGGGACACAGGTTACAGTATCCGTATTAAGGCGCGGTGTAGAGGAGTTGATGGAGTTTACCATTACGCGTGATAAAATCCCTTCTTACAGCCTGGATATTGCTTACATGCTGGACGACAAAACCGGTTACATCAAACTGGGGCAGTTTTCTGCCACAACACACCAGGAGTTCAAATTGTCCATGGAAAGACTTCAGCGCAACGGAATGGAGCAAATGATTCTGGACCTGCGGGGCAATGGCGGGGGATTTCTGGAAGCATCCATTCAGTTAGCTGACGAGTTGCTGACACCCGAATCATTGATTGTGTATACCGATGGCCTCAATCGCCCCAAAACCCATGCCTACGCCCGTCGTAACGGAGCTTTTGAAACCCAGCCCCTGATAATCCTGATTGATGAATGGTCGGCTTCTGCCAGCGAAATTGTTGCCGGTGCCGTGCAGGATCATGACCGCGGCCTTATAATTGGGCGGCGCTCCTTTGGCAAAGGACTGGTGCAGGAACAGGTGCAACTGGAAGATGGCTCTGCCCTCAGACTTACCGTAGCGCGCTACTACACCCCCTCGGGACGGAGCATTCAAAAACCTTACGACAATGGCTCAGAGGAGTATTTTGCCGACTTTATGCAGCGAATGATGGATGGAGAACTTGAAAATCCGGACAGTATCAACAACAATGATTCTCTGCGCTTTGAAACCACCGCAGGAAGAACAGTCTATGGAGGCGGAGGCATTACTCCCGACATTTTCATCCCCCTGCAGACAGACGAAAGAACCCCCTACTTCATAAAGGTGGCCAACAGAGGGTTGATTTACCGGTTCGCATTTGATTATGCTGACAACAACCGTGAAGAGATGGCAAAATATACCGATGCACCTGATTTTGTCAGCAACTTCCAGGTAAGAAATGATATCATAACCGAATTTATTGATTTTGCCAGGGAAAACGGTGTAGAATATAATCAAAGCGAATTTGTTCCGGCCAAAGCACTCATCGAATCGCAAATAAAAGCCTATATAGGCAGAAACATATTCGGCAATGAAGGGTTCTATCCTGTTGTCAACCAAAATGACCCTGCTGTAACCCGAGCCCTGGAAGTGTTCAGCTCAGGAAATCTGACAAGTTATCTCCTGCCGGAGGAATTAGCCCGTGATTAACATTAGTCATCCCCCCGGCAGTTCATCAATACCTGACGGATATGCCGGAGTTTTACCTTTAACAAAACCCCGTTTTGATACTTTTCAATAAGCCATGGATTGAAAACCGTCTGTGCTACTTATTAACTGCCAGAATCGAAACCATTAAACAGGTGTGATCAGAACTCATCACCTGCAGAATCACTTTTTTTTGCCTGTACAAGTCCTGTTCAACCCATTTGATTAAATTTATTCAAATGAAATGCTTTATCTTTGGGTAAACCCAAAACCAAAGGCCCATGGCAAAAGCAAAAAAATTCGGAGCTTTAAGCGGCGTATTTACCCCTTCCATCCTTACCATACTTGGTGTAATCATGTACCTGAGACTGCCCTGGATTGTTGGTCAGGCAGGGCTTTGGGCTACCATAGGAATTATTCTGGTGGCCCATATCATCTCCCTAACCACCGGATTGAGTGTCGCCTCTATCGCTACCGACAAGAAAGTGGAAACCGGTGGGAGTTATTACATCATTTCGCGCAGCCTGGGACTTCCCATTGGCGGGACTTTGGGTCTTGCACTTTTCGTGGGTCTATCTTTCAGCATAAGTCTTTACCTGATAGGTTTTGCTGAGGTTTTTCTGGGTTATTTCGGGTTTGAAGTTACCATCAATAACATCCGCATAGCAGGTTCACTTGTATTGGTACTGTTAACCATCTTGACTTTTATAAGTACCTCGCTGGCTATAAAAGCCCAGTATATAATTCTTACGGCACTGGTTCTTTCGCTGCTATCCGTTTTTTTCGGCCAGCCCAGCGAGAGTCCTGCCGAACCGCTGGCGGGGTCCATGAGCGGGTCATTGCCCTGGATTACGTTATTCGCTATTTTCTTCCCGGCAGTAACCGGATTCGAGGCGGGCGTATCCATGTCGGGCGATTTGAAAGACCCACGCAAAAACATCCCCAGGGGTACCATTACGGCGGTGCTGGTGGGGTTAACAGTTTACCTGGGGCTTGCTTTTTTCTTTTCCTACAGGGTTGACCGGGATTTACTTGTCAACGACAGTTCAGTGTTATTCAATATATCATTTCTACCCCAGCTGGTACTGGCAGGCATTCTGGGTGCGACTCTTTCTTCTGCCCTGGGCAGTATCCTGGGAGCCCCGCGTATTTTACAGGCTACAGCCATCGACCGCATCGCACCTTCAACCCTGGGTAAAGGTTACGGAGCCTCCAATGAACCACGCAACGCGCTGCTGTTTACCTTTGTTATCGCACTGGCTGGCATCCTCATTGGCGAATTGAATGTCATTGCCCGCATTGTTACCATTTTCTTTATCATCACCTACGGCTTTCTTAACATTACCTATGCTGTCGAAAGCTGGGCCGGCACCGACTTCAGACCTTCATTCCGCATACCCGGCTTCATAAGCATCATTGGCGCTATTACCTGTATCGTGGTAATGATTCAACTGGATATTATCGCCATGATAGGGGCATCGTTGTTGCTCATCGGTTTATTTCTCTTTCTGAAAAACAGAGAACTTACCCTTCAAACCGGAGATACATGGAACAGCGTGTGGGCATCAGTGGTCAAGACCGGCCTTAGCAAGCTTATCCTGGGCAACAAAGAACCCCGCAACTGGCGACCAAATATTATCCTGTTCAGTGGAGGAGCAAAACACCGGCCTCATCTCATTGAAGTGGCAAAATCACTGGTAGGGAAACTGGGGATTTTCACCAATTTCGAACTGGTGGAAAACAAAGACGAAAAAACACTTTTCAGCAAGGAACAACAAACCATAGAAGAAGAAGCCAAAGAAAGGAAAGGGGTATTTACCCGTAAGCATGTATGTCGCGATGTTTATGAAGGAATGGAGTCTATTGCCAAAATATATGGCTTTTCGGGCTTTGAACCCAATTCTATCCTTATGGGATGGCCAAGAAACAGCCGAAACCCGGATGCTTTTGTGCGTATGGCCAAAAAGTTCAAAAAAATGGACTATAACCAGATCTTTCTGAACTATGACAAAACTTTTGATTTTGGGAAAAAACGTCGTATTGATGTATGGTGGGATGGAAAAGGACGAAACATCAGTTTTGCGTTAACCCTGCTGAGGTTTATTTCCTCTTCCCAGAGCTGGAGAACGGCAAAGCTAAGGATTCTGGTTATTAACAACCAGTCGAGCCTCACAGAAAAATACTACGAATTGCTGGAGCAAATACTTGAAAACAAAAGGATCAAAGCAGACATAAAAATCATCAACAACAGCGTTGAAAAACGTCCTGCCACAGATATTATGCGCTCCGAATCCATTGACACTGACCTGTCAGTAATAGAGCTCGACGACAAACGGGAGGACTTCTTTGAGAGAATCAATCTGCTTACAGCCAGCCTGCCTACCAGCATCATAATTTCAGCCTCAACATTTTTTGATGAGCACTCTGTGGTGACCAGGTCACTTGATGAAAGAATACCTGAACCGACAGAAACCCATAAACCAATCTTTAACATTACGTCAAGCCTTTCCCTGGCAGAACAGGAAATCATTGCCCATGAAGTAAACAAAACAGCAAATACGCTGGAAAATATTACCGCTGATTTTTTCAAAAACGGATTTGAAAGCCTGATGAACAAATCACTGGACTATCATCAGGATTTAACCCAGCTGGCAGGAAAAACCACTGATCAACTTTACAAAGCTTGCCAGACAGACAATCCTGCAGAGATAAGTTCGGCGTTTTTAAAAATTCTCAACGATTTTTCTTTCAGAGCGCAAACTACGCTGAAAAATTTCAAACAGGACATCATTGTTTCTCAAAAACAGGATTTGCAATCCAGTGCTCTCAAATATTTTAGTCTTCTTGACAAAACGGTCCATGAGCTGCCCCGATTTATCAGAATAAAATACCACTGGAAGGAATACCGTGTGCTCAAAGCCGATTCTTTGACCACCGGTTTATTCAAAATCGGCAAACTGCTAAAAGCCAGGATAACAGGCAAACCCGCAATTTACAGGATAAAGGTTCACCGGGCCGCATCTTATTACCTCTACCACAAAAGGTTGCAACAAATTCAGCAATTATACGTGGATTTGGCACTGCAGAGTTTCAGCAATATCATCACGATCCGGGATATCCTTTCCGGCCTCTATGAGCTGGCAGAAAAAGGGAAAATCCCCACTTCAGATCGGGTTAAATTCAAGACTATTATTCAGATGGAGAAAGACCGCTTTAGTGCTGCCCTTTCTCTTGCTTCCGACAGCTATGTAAATTTCACCAACAACCTTGGGAAAAGACTGGAGGAGCAACTGCTGAATGATTTGCAGGATTTTAATAATTTGCTTGCCCGCCCGGGCTCTAACTTTTTGAGCAAACCCTTTGAAAAAGCATCTAAAAAAGATCCGGAATTACTGGAACAAAACAAGGAGTTTCCGCAAATCTGGCACACCAATGCAGATCTGTTTATCAATAAAATCTACCTGGATTTCCTGCTTCAATCATTAAAAAACAGGATCGAATCCAAAATCAGAAAATACAATACCGACTTCAACCAGCAACTGACCGCTTCGCTTTTAAAACCAACGCGTCAATTGCAAAAATTGCTTGAGGAGTTTAACATCAAAGGATCTTCTGAGAAAAAGCCGGATAAATCCCATTTCAAAATTCCCTCGCTGGAAGAACACTACAACAGGTTATTTGAGGAAATAACCGCTTTGTTTCCTGAGTTGCCGATAGTATTATCCATAGCCGGGGACGATCTCTCAAAAAACCTTGAAGAAAATAAATTTGATGAGGCCCAGGAAATAATTGTCAGTGTGAGGAAAACTGTTGAATTCTCCATTGCTTCAGAGCTTATTGATCAGGTCAAGAAGCAAATCATGGAAGCCTCCATCTCTTACGAAAAATCTCTGGTCAGGATAAAGGACTTCATCAGGCTCATCAATTTTAACCTGTACGACGAAACAGATTCTGACCAACAGGATCAAAGTGAAAAACAACGGCTTGCAGAAGACTTTTCCGAAAAAATCAAACTCGAGGAGAAAGTTATCAGCAATATTTTGCCCTCCCTGGAGGAATCATTCGACAAAGGGTTAAGCAATACTTTTGCTCCGCTTTCTTCTGCTGTTATTGCCAAAACCTCAGGCAGTATCAGCAAAAAAATGCAGGAAACACGAAACAAGAAAATATACGGGCAGTTGGTAAACTGGCAAAAAGATCTGGCCCAACATATCCAGCAGCAATTTGTAAAACTTATCTACACTAAAAGTGAAAGTATTTTATGGATGGGCAAAATGGAGAAACCCGGCAACACAGGTTTTTCCAATGAAGATGCGTATCTGTGGCTGGATATGTACTCGCCTAAACAGGAAATTATCCAGCAATTACCGTTCTATTATTCCAAATTATTTTCCGGCCAATCCGGTATAGGAGAAGATTTCTGGGTAGGCATGGATGAGGAGATTTCAAAAGCACAGAGTGCCATTGATCGTTTTCGCAGCGGACAAGCAGGGTGCATCATCATCAGTGGACCCAGAAATTCAGGCAAAACAAGCCTCTCAAAACACATTGCCCGAAAAAATTTCCCGGCCGAAAATATCCATAGTATCAGGTCTCCCCGAGAATGCACCTCGGATGTTTCACTCTTTGAGAGCACCTTGCTTAAAACCCTGAACTCGCAACACAAAACACTGGAGGGGGCAATGACAGATCTTACCAGACCTACTGCATTTATCATCAACGACCTGGAGCTTTGGTGGGAAAGAAAAAGTGAGGGTACAGCTGTGGTGGAAAAACTTCTCTGGCTGATAAAGAAGTATCATCATAAAACACTTTTTATTATCAATGTAAATGTGTTCTCCCTCAGACTCATCCATAAGCTTACCGGCCTTCAGTCGTGGGCTACCTCCACAGTCACATGTTCCGGATTCGACGCCAAAGAGCTGCATGACCTGATAATGCTCCGGCACCAGGCAGGAGGTATGGGTTTTGTCATGGACAAAAAAGAGGAATCAGGCATGAGCGCGTGGAATTTTGCCAACCTTTTCAACCGGTTTTTCGACTTAAGTGGCGGCAATCCTGGGCTGGCCATCAATCTTTGGCTGGCTTCCATCAAAAAAGTAAGTGGTAAAACCATTTATATGCAAAAACCTGTAGCCAAAAAACCCGAATTTCTTGACAAACTCACAAGAGAACAAATATTTTACCTGCTTCAATTCATTTATCATCTCAGGCTCAGTGTTGATAACCTGGCCGAAACGATTCAATCTGACAAAGAGACACTCAACAACCAGATTCTCAACCTGTGGCAATCGGGACTGCTGGTAGAAAAGTTCCCCGGCATATATTCCATAAACCCGGCATTGCAGCAGCCCCTGGTTTACAAACTCAAAGAAATAAAATTGCTCTGAAACAGATAATATACATTCTCAAACATACATATAAAGCATTTTTCGCAACAGTAGCAATCCCCCCGGGCAGGATTAATGAACAGGTATTTCAATTAAATTTCCCGGATGCTTTTTCGACAAAGATTTTGAAAACCTGACAGTTTGAACAATACGTTGAACTCTAAACACTGAAATATGAAGTTACTCTATACGGTAATTTTAGCTATTGCTCTGATGGTATTACTCAGAGGTGCAAACTATTTTCTTACGCTAGCCACACGCAAAAAGAAAATCCGTGAATATACCTTGCGTGTATTTCCCTGGATAGAAGTTGCGCTTTGGGCCAGCTATGTTTTCTGGGTAATTCATTACTGGTTTTATGATTCGGCCAGTTATGCAGTTCTTTCATCAACAGTAGCCATTGTGTTTATCCTCCTGGTTAGCTGGTATGTGCTAAGAGATATCTTAGCAGGGGCGGTTTTGCGATCGGATCACAGTCTTGAAACCGGTTTACAAATCAAAACAGATATCCTGTCCGGAACCATATCATATCTGGGGTTCTTGTCCATGGAAATAACCACCCCGGAAGGTGAAAGGATAACAGTCCCTTATAGCAGGTTTAACGGACAAAGCATTACCAAAAAAGCCGCAAAGGGACAGGGCCGGAATCAATCCTTCAAAATCGTTATTCCGCAACATCATGGTGCATTGAACATCGAAAAGCGCCTGAAACAAAAAATCCTTGAATTGCCATGGGTAATTGCGGAGGGGGAAATAAAAATCAACATGAAAACACAGGAAGAGAATTATGTAACTGAAATAAGTTTCTATTCCATAAAAGAGGAAATGCTTAATCAGACAGAGGAGATTATCCGCAAATATGTTTCTGAGACATTCAAATCAGTAAAAGGGAAATAAGATTATCCACAATCCTGCCATAATTAATAATGGGGCTAAAGCCCCCTGTTTTTTCAGCTTTCAGATCCGTCAGTTAAAACTAACTGCAATAGAAAAGGGCAGTGCGATGAATATACTTCTCAGTTCATTAAAACTTTCAGTCAATTAATCTGCAGACTCTTGTCCATTGCCGTTGGCTTTAGCCAACGGATAAGGAGACTTCCACAGAATTAAGGGGCTTCAGCCCCATTGCAATCAATCTATTCAATGATTCTTAAAGTGAATGGGGCTGAAGCCCCCTGAACTTTTTAGCATCTCTATCCGGCAATATATGGTACAATCCGAAAAGAAATCGCTCTTCTATTGTTCAGTATTTTCAGCAGAGGGTCCGGTGATACTGAGTATATCCCATGCCCTGGCTGCTGCGGTTTGCTCAGCTTTCTTTATGGAATAATCTTTCCCTGAAGCAATGACCTTTTGGTCTATCAGCAAATTAACGAGGTAAATTTTTAGTTTCTTGCTGTTTTCGGTTTCCTCAGCCACTTCAAACTCAATTTCATGTTTCTCCTTCTGCGCCCACTCTATAAGTTTACTTTTGAAGTTTACTTCTTTGGCAACCAGCTCTTCAAGGTCAAGATGGTTATGAATAATTTTCTGAACAATGATATTGTAAGTAAAACGGTATCCTTTGTCAAGATAAAGAGCCCCGATAAATGCCTCAAAAGCATCACCCAGTATGGATGTGCCAATAGTTTGATTTTCGCGGTTGGTTTGGATGAGTTTATCAATACCCAGTTTACGGGAAAGGGCGTTGAGATTCTGGCGGCTGACAATCCGTGATCGGATTTCGGTAAGGAATCCTTCGTCTTTATAGGGGAATTTTTTAAAAAGAAAGTCGGCCACACAAGAACCAAGCACAGCATCGCCAAGATATTCCAATCTTTCGTTGCTGTGCCTGAATCCGTTTGTACCTGGCGTGGCAAGAGATTTATGCCTGAAAGCCAGTTTAAATAAGGCTAAATTTCTGGGTTTAAAGCCAAAAATATTCTTTATTGCTTCAGAGAGTAATTGGTCTCCGGCATCTTTTTTTCTGAAAAGAGAACTGAAAGAAAACAAAATATAATCAGAAGTTATTCTGTATATTTCCTGAACGCAATGCACGCATTGTGTCCACCAAAACCAAATGTATTGCTCATAGCAACGTTTACAGTCCTCTTCCTGGCTTTATGAAAAGTAAAGTCCAACTGAGGAATCTCGGGATCATCGGTAAAATGGTTAATAGTGGGTGGTACTATGTCATTTTTGATAGCGAGAATAGCGGCAATAGCTTCAGCAGCACCGGCAGCACCGAGCAAGTGGCCTGTCATTGATTTGGTAGAATTGATGCTGATTTTTTGTGCATGGTCTCCAAAAAGTTCAACGATAGCCTTGGGTTCGGCGATGTCGCCCAGGGGGGTAGAAGTACCATGAGTATTGATATGGTCCACCTCCTCGGGTTTGATTCCGGCGTCTTCAAGGGTATATTGCATCACTTTGCGGGCTCCTCTTCCTTCGGGATCGGGAGCTGTCATGTGATGGGCATCAGCAGATAAACCTCCGCCAATTACCTCGGCATATATTTTGGCACCCCTTTTCAGGGCATGACCTAATTCTTCAAATACAAGGGCTCCACCTCCTTCACCCAGCACAAAACCATCACGGTCTTTGTCGAAAGGTCTGGAAGCAGTGGCAGGGTCATCATTTCTGACAGAAATCGCAGTCAATGCATTGAATCCACCTATTCCGGCCTCATTAACGGCCGCTTCTGAACCGCCGCTCACGAAAATATCTGCTTTACCCATACGTATCAGGTTGAGCGAATCAACCAATGCGTTGGCAGCAGAAGCACATGCAGAAATGGTAGTGAAATTGGGACCTCTTAATCCATACTTAATGGAAATATGGCCGCCTGCAATGTCAGCAATCATTTTGGGTATAAAAAAGGGACTAAACCTTGGGGTTCCGTCGCCTTTGGTATAATCCGTAATTTCCTTCAAAAAAGTATCCAGGCCACCAATACCGCTTCCCCAAATCACACCAGCCCTGTCATGATCAAATTCAAAGGTATCAAGCCCTGAATCTTTCATGGCTTCTTCAGCAACAACGAGAGCATACTGCGCAAAGCGGTCATACTTCCTTGCTTCTTTACGCTCAAAGTGATCTTCAGTGTTGAATCCTTTCAACTCACAGGCAAACCGGGTCTTAAACTTTGAACTGTCAAATCTGGTGATAGGACCTGCGCCACTGACACCATTAAGCAATCCGTTCCAGTATTCCGGAACGGTATTGCCTATGGGTGTAAGAGCGCCTAATCCAGTTACGACTACTCTTCTGAGTTCCATTTAAAACTGCTTAGGTTTTACTTATTGTTGTTTTCTATGTAAGCAATAGCATCACCTACAGTGCTGATTTTTTCAGCTTGATCGTCAGGAATTGCAATGTTGAATTCCTTTTCGAACTCCATGATAAGCTCTACGGTATCCAAAGAATCCGCGCCAAGGTCGTTTGTGAAGCTTGCCTCAGGGGTTACTTCTTTTTCATCTACTCCAAGCTTATCAACAATGATAGCTTTAACTCTTGTTGAAATGTCAGACATATTTTCTCCTTTTTTTGTTAAACAGACTGCAAAGAAAATTATTATAATCATCATAAACAACTTTTTTTTGCTGATTTTTTGCTAATTGTCTATAATACATTGATTTACTAACCTTTGCATTCCTTCTCAAAGCCAGATTTTACACATATATACACATCGCCCTAAACATACCTTAAGCCCTGTAATTCTGATTATTATGTATTTATCAAACGTTTGTTTGTATCAGCTTAAAATGGGGGGATAAAATGACACTTTTGTGCCGATTCTGACAGATTTTCCTTTTATGTACACAAAAACCGGTTAGAAAAACTAAAAATTGACCCTTGCAAACCGAACACAGGAAATTTTATCTAATTTTGACCTGAGATTGAAATCGTACCATTAAAAAACCACATCATAAGTATTATGAAGTTTCTTTCCAGGGTGTTTCGTTTTTTCCCTCATTTTTGTGGCATTGTTTTTCTGCACTACGGATTTGTTCTGCTTTATCGTTTATGGGGGTTGCTGGCAATGGGTGGAAGGGGCCATGCAACAGACATATTAAATGGCTTCGCAGCAGATATCCTGGTTATCAGTGCGCTCTTGCTTATTGTTTATATCCCCTATGGGCTAATTGCTTCCCGAAGTATCCGGATGGCTAATATTATAACGGGTGCCGTCAGTATACTCTTTTACGTGTTTTCAGCTCCGGTTCAGGCCTATTATATCAATGGCTCTCAATTGCTAAACCCCTACCAGTTTCAATGCAAGGTTTGTGAGGCATATTCTGCAACCTTCGCTTCTGTTAGCCTGGCAGGCTGGCTCATTCCTGTGCTGATAATGCTGACATCGGGTCTGGCTTTTCTGATGTGGCTGCTTCAAAAAAGAGTTGTATTCCCTGCTTATCTGGCAAAGTTGATTCTTGCTGTCCAGTTGATTTCTGTTCCGCTGGTAGCAGAAATAAGCATGAGTACTGCCTTTCTCGACAAGAATGGTTACCGAATCAGCAAGCCCTATTTTTTTGCCAAATCAGGCATTCTTTGCATGAGCGATAAAATAACCGGAAAAGCTGACCGGATTACCGGACCCGAATTGTTTCAGAGTTTAAGGACTGAAGGAAGTTATGTATCTCCTGAAAAATACCCCTTGCTAAGAAAGTTTCATCACGATACCTGTCTGAATCAGTATTTCCAACCTGAAGCGTTCGCAGAAAAACCCAATATCGTGCTGATTATTGTTGAAGGTCTTGGGGATGAATTTCTGCATCCTGTGAAAGGGGTAACTTTTATGCCCTTTTTACAAAACCTGGCCCGTAAGGGTTTATACTGGGACCATTTTCTGGCCACCTCAGAGCGGGATCAAAACACACTCCCTTCCATTCTGGGTGGATTGCCCTACGGGGAAAACGGCTTCGCAAAGAGACCTGTCGTCCCCTATCATTTCTCCCTGCTGAATATTCTCAAGCACAATAATTATAACACATCCTATTTCACCGGTCAGCGCAACAGGTTTAGCTTTACGGATAAATTCCTGAATTATAACAATACCGATGTAATCGTTGATGCAAGGGAGTTCCCGGAAAACTACAACAAAATAATAACAGGGGACAATAACTATTTCTGGGGTCATAATGACGGGGCATTGCTGGATTATTATTTCAACAGCAGGGTGCAAAAAATGCAACAGCCCAGGTTCGACATCATACAAACCGGAAGCATGAAAAGCCCTTATTATTTTGATGATAAATCGTTTTACAATGATTTGTTTGAACAGCGGGTGGCCGGTGCGAACAACGCGGAGGACATCACATTTCCGGAAAGCAAAAAAGAAGGACTGACAGCAGCAGTTTATACAGACGAAATGTTACGGCAGCTTTTTGATAAATATGCCGGTTCAGCTGACTACAACAACACGATTTTTGTGGTTACCGGCAATTATCCGATGCCAGGCATAAGTGCAGGCGGTGCGCTCAAAAGATTCCATGTTCCCCTGATCATATATAGTCCGGGGTTGAAAGGCGCTGAACGTATTCACTCCCTTACGAGTCACAACGATATCAGCCATACATTGCTGAGTTTTCTCAATACCCGCTATTCGGTTGAGATTCCACAAATTACCACATCCACAGGCAATGACCTCTGCATGGGGCGCCCCGGCGAAAAAACCTTTATCCCTCTGCCCGATCAAAATGGGAATATTCGCGAAATGGTTTTCGGAAACTATTTTATTGATGCAGCACAACAAATCCATGAAATTGGTGAAAATTTATCCCTGCAGACCCCCTCTCAAAAGAAAAAAGACCTTCGCCCCGGTGCCTTGCAGGAAGCTTATATACAGGTAAATGCAAGAGGCGCTGAAAACCTGATGCCTGATTCACTGTATTTCGGATTTTTCAATTACAACCTTCTGGCCGATACAACCTTATCGTGGCGCAGCGTAAGAGAAGAATACAGAAACATTCTGGAGAACCTGCCTGTTGAACAGGGTACCCATATTCTCGACATCAGGCTTCATAAGCCTGAAATACTTCTCGAAGAAGTATTCATTGTAATCGAAATGTACGATGAATCAGGCAACCTCCTGGAATGGCAGAACTACGGTATCCCTGAAGGAAATGAGGATTTTAGTGTGAGACATGAGATAGTCAATCAATACAGCCCGCATGACAACCCCTATCTGAGGGTTTACATATGGAATCAGTCACCGGTAACCTATAGCTTTGAAAAAGCCAGAACGACTGTATACAGATTGCCAGACCCCGACTCTGCTTCACAAATAACAGATTAAAACTTTACGATGACAAAAAAAAGGTACAAAATAGCCATTTTTGCCTCGGGTAGTGGTACCAATGCGGAAAACCTGATTCGCTATTTTAAAGATCACGATTGTATTGACGTGGTTTTGCTGGTAAGCAACAACCCCAAAGCCTATGCCCTCCAAAGAGCCGAAAAGGAACAGGTGCCATCTGTGGTCATGGACAAATCCTTTCGCACTTCGGAAGAACGCGTAATGCAGTTGCTGGAACAATTTGAGATAGATTTCATTGTTCTTGCAGGCTACATGCTCCTGATTCCCGGCTGGCTGACCCGTCGTTTTGAAAACAGAATCGTGAATATTCACCCTGCTCTGCTTCCTCGTTTCGGAGGAAAAGGGATGTATGGCGACCATGTGCACAATGCCGTGATACAGGCCGGAGAAAAAAAATCAGGCATCACCATCCACTATGTCAACGATCAATACGACAAGGGAGATATCATTTTTCAGGCGGAATGCCCGGTTTTTCCCGATGACACCCCCGAAAGCCTCGCTGCAAAAATCCATGCGCTTGAATACCGGCATTTTCCGGTGGTGGTAGAGGAAACAATCCAGAACCCGCAACATGCCAGGCAACACCTACACCGCCTCCGGCCAGAAAATCCGACAGCAACTGATAGAGAGTGGTCGTGTGGGTACCCAACGTGATTATGCCGGGCCGTTTGTATACATAAATAACCAGCTGGCCTGGATAAATACACCTCATGGGCGATTGATAAATAAAGAAGGAAGGGACCAGGGCACTTTTGAACTGATAAAGGAATTCCACGTCCGCGATCACCTGGGCAATACCCGTATTGTACTGGAAGAAACCGGTAGCGGCACCTACACCCCCACCCACATAGCTGATTACTACCCCTTTGGCATGGAAATCCAACATGGAGGTTCCCACATTCAACCCCCTTCCGGTAATCTGCTCAATAATCGTTATCTTTACAACGGCAAAGAATTCCAGGATGATTTTGGGCTGGATTGGTATGATTACGGGGCGAGGTTTTATGACCCGCAGATTGCACGGTGGCATAGTGTGGATCCGTTGGCGGAGAAGTACTTTCCGATTAGCCCTTATGCTTATGTGGCGAATAACCCCATCATATTCATTGATCCTAACGGGATGGAAATAGTGGATAAGGATGGAAAAAGGATAACTTATTCGGAAGGGAAGGGATGGTCTGATAATGCAACAGATGATGTAAAAATAATTTATGCCGCATTAATGCTAACTGAAACTGGGCAAGAACAATGGGATAAAATGTATAATTCTGATGTAAAGGCAACCATGGAAATCTCAAATGAAGAAGCTTATTATAATGAAGCAACTGATAAATTAACAATAGGACCAAATGGCGAAGGTAATTTAGCATTAGGAGTTGCCAAAACTAAAACCAATCAAGACAAAACCGATTTATCAAATGAACCAACTAATATTATAATTTTTGCAGGTTCAATTGGAAAAACTTTTAATGATACAAATAAGGGCCTAACCTGGTTAGAAGCTATAGGTGCAACAGCAGGTCATGAGATTGAGCATACAACACATGAAAACAGAAAAATACAAAGGGGTAATCTCCAGTTAAGAAATCTATTACTGCCTATAGATAGAAGAATAGTCGAGCGAGAACCTACACGAATTGGATCTCGAATCAGAAAAGAGAGTCATGGCTTTCCCGCCATGATGACTTCCCTACCTGCTTCAATTCTTTAAAAAGATAAGACATGAGAGTTTTGTGTATATTTACAATTTTGATTTTGATTGGTTTTGTTGATTCAATCTTTTGTCAGTCAATTAATAAAATTGATTCGTTGGGACTAAAACAAGGAGAATGGATTGAATTTAGTATATGGCCATCGGGTATTATTCGATTTGGCGAAACAACCCGTAATCCAATTGATTCAAATATTGTTTATTTAAAAGATAAATTGATTTTTGATAATGATAATTATTTATATCGTCAATGTGGCAGTTATTGCAATGGATTGAAACATGGAAAATGGATAACATATTTCCCTGATGGAATAATCAAAGAAGAATCATTTTTTTTCAATGGAATACCACAGGGACATTGCAAATTCAATTATGAAAATGGGAATGTTGGGAAAAAGGGTTTTATTTTGCTGGATTCGATATTCCATTTTGAATATTACAAGGAAAATGGAAATTTTGTAAGTAACATAACCCAAACAGTATATGATCATTTGGGGGATTATTATTTCCCATCTTCTCCGACTGTATTAGATGGTGGATATATTGATTCTATTGGCTTAAGACAAGGGAGATGGCAGGAATATAAAATTTTAACTGAAAAACAATTAAATCAAGACTATGTTCCCGGTCAATCCCAGTTTTTTAAGAGTAATCATGAATTCCTAGTAGGTAAATATTTGATTCTTAAAGAAATCGGCAATTTTAAAGATGGATTAAGATCGGGATATTGGGATGTATACTATCTTGACGGTAAAATTAGTTCTAAGGTTTTTTATTTGAATGGAATACCCATGGGGCCATTTGAATTCTATTACTTAAATGGCCAACTTAAGAAAAAAGGAAGAATTTTATTTGATACAACAGTTAACGTTAAACTATACGATGATGAAGGAGTTTATATAAGAACTGAAATGATTCCAACTATTGAATTTATGCGTTCTTTGTATTGAAGCGAACGGGGCAATGGTACGATTACGGGGCCAGGTTTTATGACCCGCAGATTGCACGCTGGCATAGTGTGGACCCGTTGGCGGAGAAGTATTATTATGAATCGCCTTACATTTATGTTGGAAATAATCCAATAGTTTATTTAGATCCAGACGGAAGAATAAAAAAGGATAGTAAAGGAAATGTAGTTTTTACTCCTGTGGGAAAATCTTTTATAGCAGAACATCCTTCTGGAGTTTCCGGCAGAATGCAACCTGGATATATATATACCGATGATGGAGGGCAAGTTGTTGCTTTTAAAAATCTTTCAGGGGACAACCGACTTGATACAGATTGTCATGGACAGACATTTGCAGATGGTCAAGTATGGATAAATAATGACCAAGTTGAGACGATACTGAAGGGGGACAGCTATGAGCAAGTTGATAAATCGGATGCAACCGCAAGTGATGTCGTTATATATGATGAAAATGGAGAACCTGTTCATTCAGTAACAGTAGTTAGTAATGAAAATGGAGAAGTCACGGTTGAAGGTCTTGGAGGTATCGAAACTGAAACTACGACAGAAAACGTTAATGATGCTTGGAGTAATAAGAACGCAAATCAGGCTTATTATAGGAAACCAGAAGAAACAAAAGAAGAATAATAACAAACCGAATCCAATAAAACATGAATATACTTAATGTTAAATCCATCATTCTTATTATGGTTTGTTTACAAACTTGTGGTGTTAATAAAATAAATATGATTGATATAGGAGATACTTTACCTAAAGGAAAAGTTACAGAAACAGAAACATACAGAATAACAAGTTCTGGGAGTATGGAAGCGATGTATCGTATTAATGTTAATGGTATTAATTATATTATTTGCAAAGACGACAGCAATAAAATTACATATATCGAAACAAAAGATATGGACTTTATAACTGAAGAAGGGTTAAAAATCGGGATGAATTATCATGAAGTTCTAAAATATACTGATAAAGAAATACAACTAGAAAAAGGCTGGGCATATATTTTACCTTTATCAAATGGTTGGTATGCAGCTTTTGATTTATCAATAGAAAACCTGGATGAAATGCCTAATGATACTTCCATTAGGTGGTTTTTTAAAAGATAATAAGCTTAGTTTACTGCGTTGTAAAATATTTTTTAAATCCGGCTGGATTGGTATGATTACGGAGCACGGTTTTATGATCCGCAGATTGCACGCTGGCATA
>JAABSE010000041.1 GCA_011390575.1 Sphingobacteriia bacterium | reverse complement strand
GGGGTGACTGCAGCTCACCCCGCCACTAATCACCCATCACTCTTCATTATTCACTCTTCACTTTTCACTTTTCGTTTTTCACTTTTGCTTCCAGCTTTTTCAAAAGTTCTTCCAATTGCGCTGACAAAAACTGTTGTGCCCTGCCTAAATCTATGCTCAGCGCTCAATCTTCCCGCCCTATCTGATCCGTTGGCTAAAGCCAACGGCAATGGATAAGTTTGTTCCTGAATATGCCGATAAGCGTTATTAGTCCAGGCTAAGCGGCATTTAACTTCGTTGAGCTCCCTTCGGTCGGTTGCAATGCCGCTTTGAACATAGGATAATTTGTAATTATCCATCAATGGAGTTTCCTAACTATCTGTTTGTTTTAATTAAATCCTTAGTCAGGGCATGAACTGTAGTCATATCCTGAATTTTACTTTACAGTGGCTGTTGAATTGCAAATTCCATTCAGCGCAGAGCTTCACTCTAAACTTTTCACTTCTCACTCTTCGTTTTTCACTTTTTACTTCTATCTTTTCCAAAATTTCTTCCAATTGCGCTGACAAAAACTTTTGTGCACTGTCCCAAATCTGTGCTCAGCGCTCAATTGTTCTGCCTTATCTGATCCGTTGGCTAAAGCCAACGGCAATGGATAAGATAGTGCTCACTTAGTCAGGGCATGAACTGTAGTCATACCCTGACTTTTACTGTACAGTGGTTGTTGAATTGCAAATTCCATTCAGCGCAGAGCTTCACTCTAAACTTTTCACTCTTCGTTTTTCACTTTTTGCTTCCAGCTTTACCAAAATATCTTTCAATTGCGCTGACAAAAACCTTAGCGCCCTGCCCTAAATCTGTGCTCAGCGCTCAATCTTCCCGCCTTATCTGATACGTTGGCTAAAGCCAACGGCAATGGATAAGATAGTGCTCACTTAGTCAGGGCATGAACTGTAGTCATAGCCTGACTTGTTCTGTACTTTGGTTGTTGAATTGCACATTCAACGATGTTTCGAGTGGAATTGCACATTCCACTAAGCGTAAGGGAAGTGATTTGTTAAAACCCTAACTTGTTCTGTGCAGCGGGCTCCCTCTGGTCGGTTGCAATGCTGCTTTGCATTTTTAGTGGCGGGGTGAGCTGTAGTCACCCCGTCACTCATCACCCTTCCCTGCCAGCTTCGAGCTTCGAGCTTCCCCCTTCCGCCTTTCACCTTCCAGCTTCGAGCTTCCAGCTTCTTTTCCACTTTTCACTTTTCACTTAACACTAATCTTCTCCCTCAAAAACCTACCCGTATAAGAATCTTCACATTTTACCAAATCCTCCGGCGTGCCTTCGAAGACCAGGTTACCCCCTCTTTCGCCTCCTTCGGGACCCAGATCGATGATCCAGTCGGCTGATTTGATGATGTCGGGGTTGTGCTCAATGATCACTATGCTGTGTCCGTTGTCCATAAGGGCTTCAAAGGCTTTGAGCAGCACATGGATGTCGTGGAAATGAAGTCCGGTGGTGGGTTCGTCAAAGATGAACAGTGTTTTTTGCTGTGTGCTTCCTTTGCTCAGGAAAGAGGCCAGTTTGATGCGTTGTGCCTCGCCGCCCGACAATGTGCTCGATGACTGTCCCAGCTTGATGTAGCCAAGACCTACATCCTGCAGGGGCTTGAGTTTTTCTGCAATCCTTTTTCCAATGGCGGGCTTTTCAGTAGATTCGGCAAAAAAAGTAATGGCTTCATCCACGGTCATGTCCAGGATTTCATGGATGGCTTTGCCCTGGTATTTGATGTCAAGAATCTCTTCTTTGAAGCGGGTGCCGTTGCAGCTTTCGCATTGCAGGCTGATATCGGCCATAAACTGCATTTCGATTTTTACCTTTCCTTCCCCTTCACACTCCGAACAGCGACCCCCGTCGATGTTGAAACTAAAATAGCCGGGACTGTATCCCCGTGCTTTGGAGAGGGGATTCTGAGCCCAGAGGTTTCGGATCTCGTCGTATGCTTTGATGTAGGTTACCGGGTTGGATCGGGAAGACCTGCCGATGGGATTCTGGTCAATAAACTCCACATCGCTCAGGGATGCATAATCGCCTGTGAGCAAGTCGTATTTTCCTGTTTTTTCCCCATGACCCCCGTACATTTTTTTCAGGGCAGGGTAGAGGATGGTTTTTACCAGGGTTGATTTCCCCGAGCCGCTCACACCGGTTATTACCGTCATGATTCGAAGCGGGATTTTTACCGAGAATCCCTTGAGATTGTGCTGGCGTACTCCCTGCAATTCAATAAATTCCTTCCATTTTCTTCTTCTGGACGGAACGGGAATGCTTTTTTCACCATTCAGGTAAGCTGCGGTATAGCTTTCAGGGTTTTTCATCAGCCCTTCAAAGTTTCCCTGGTAGAGAACTTTTCCGCCCAGTGAACCTGCCAGCGGGCCGATATCAATGATTTGACCTGCTGTGCGCATGATGTCTTCATCATGTTCCACCACGATTACCGTATTTCCCAAATCGCGCAATTTCTTCAGTACTTTGATGAGACGTTCTGTATCGCGCTGATGCAAGCCGATGCTGGGCTCGTCGAGAATATAGAGAGAACCCACCAGGCTGCTGCCCAGGGAAGTGGCCAGGTTGATGCGTTGCGATTCTCCGCCCGAAAGGGTAGAGGAGAGGCGGTTGAGGGTGAGGTAACCAAGGCCTACGTCATTCAGATATTCAAGTCGGTTGTTGATTTCCAGCATCAACCTTTTGGCAACCTCTTTGTCGTGTTTGTCAAGCTGAAGGTTCCGGAAAAAATCGTAGAGTTCATCCAATGGCATCAATACCAGTTCAGAAATGCTTCTTCCCGAAATTTTTACATAATTGGCATCCTTGCGCAACCGGGTGCCCATGCAGTCAGGGCAGGTGGTTTTGCCCCTGTAGCGTGAGAGCATAACCCGGTACTGAATTTTATAAGTATTTTCTTCAATCATTTTGAAGAAGGCATTCAAACCCTCAAAATGCTTGTTGCCGTCCCACAGCAGTTGCTTCTGTTCAGCAGAAAGCTGATAGTAAGGCTTATGAATGGGAAAATCAAATTTGTATGCCGTATTGATGAGTTGCTGGTTCCACTCGCTCATCTTTTCCCCTTTCCAGCATACAATGGCTCCGTCATACACTGATAAACTTTTGTTGGGTATGACCAGGTCCTCATCAATCCCGATAATGCTACCGAAGCCTTCGCAGGTTTTGCAGGCACCATAGGGGTTGTTGAAGGCAAACAGGTTGGCTGATGGCTCTTCGAAGCTCATCCCGTCCAGCTCAAAGCGGTTGGAAAAATATTCTTTACGGGTTCCCTCCAGCGATTCTATTTCTATCCAGCATTCGCCCTTCCCTTCGTAGAAAGCTGTTTGTGCAGAGTCGCCAATCCTTGCCTGAAGGTCAACATCGTTGGGGTCAACAGAAAACCGGTCAATTACAATGGCCGGCTTTTGTTTGGGCGATTGATTTTCCAGCATGGGGATAAGGTCTTCGATACGCAGAATTCTGTCATTGAATCGCACGCGTGTAAAGCCTTGCTGCATCAATATGGCCAGTTGCTGGCTGAAACTTCTTCCTTCTGCCATTTCTATAGGGGCAAAAAACATTACTTTGCTCTCTTGCGGAAGGGCAAGTACATAGTCTACCACATCGGTTACCGTATGTCTCTTTACCAGGTTGCCCGAAACCGGAGAATAGGTTTTGCCAATCCGGGCAAACAACAGTTTCAGGTAGTCGTAAATTTCGGTGGAAGTACCCACTGTTGACCTGGGATTGCGGGTGTTCACTTTTTGCTCTATGGCTATGGCAGGTGAAATCCCCTTGATGTAGTCCACCTCCGGCTTATGCATGCGGCCCAGAAACTGGCGTGCATAGGAACTCAGGCTCTCCACATACCTTCTCTGCCCTTCAGAATACAGGGTGTCGAAAGCAAGAGATGATTTTCCTGAACCTGAAAGACCCGTGATGACTACCAGTTGTTTTCTTTCAAGGGCCACATTGACCGATTGAAGATTGTGAACACGGGCCCCTTTGATGAGGATATATTGTTTGGGATCTAATTTGTCTAATTCAATGTCTGATATCATGTTGTCCTTTGGAAAAAATAAATCCTGCAAAATTACCATAATATTGCCGGATATTTACATAATGTATGGTAAACCTGTATTTCTGCAACAAAAAATACAAGCATGTGTTCAGCCTAAGGTCTTATCCCTCAGACACACGTAGCAACTTGCATGGTGGTGTGAAATTTGCCGGGTACAAAGCGGGAGGATGATTGTTTTTTTGGAATGGTTATTGATAATTTTTAACATCTGAAGCTATAACACCATGGGACAGGAGGAAATTTAGTCGTTGAAAAGTGTGTTTAGGTTGAATTAAATAGCTGTTTAATGGGGTGAGGACCCATGGAAGAAAAAAAATAAAAAAATAATATAATGCTTGCACAATAAAAAAAACAGTTATATTTGCCTTTATTAAACAATATAACTCAATTCACCTGATTGTAAAATTAAAAATATAGGAGGCGAACTATAGAAAGAACTTTACTCTTGACTTAATCATTAATATGGAGGCCATTGTCATGAATGACCGTTTAATTAGCGATCAAGAGCTAGTTCGCCAATACATTGAAGGTGATCACTCTTCCCTGGAAGCTTTAATAAAAAAGCACCAAAGTAAAATTTTTTCCTACATTATGCTTATCGTAAAGGACAGGCATCTTGCTGAAGATATCTTTCAGGATACCTTTATCAAGGTTATCAATACGTTGAAAGCGGGTTCTTACAATGAGGAAGGAAAGTTTCTCCCCTGGGTGATGCGGATTGCACACAATCTGGTAATCGATTTTTTCCGCAAGTCCAAAAGGATGCCCATGGTAGAGAACAGCGAAGACTATGATATTTTTGAAACCCTCAGAATATTTGATCAAACCATTGAGGATAAGCTTGTGATAGAGCAAATTCACCAGGATGTGAAAAACCTGATTGAGTACCTCCCTGAAGAACAAAAGCAGGTGCTGAAGATGCGGCATTATTCCGACATGAGTTTCAAAGAAATTGCAGAGCAAACCAACGTGAGTATCAATACTGCTTTGGGCCGTATGCGATACGCACTGATAAATCTGCGTAAACTGGTGGACGAGAAGTCCATTATTCTTACAAGATAATTTCCGTTGAATTGTTTTTACCTTAAGCGGCTGAGCTTACCCTTAGCCGCTTTTGTTGTATCTTTGCGGGCGGTTATTGTCTTCCCTTTTTTTATTCTTATGCAGGTACACGAAAATATTTCTTTAAAGAGTTTCAACACTTTTGGTCTGGATGTAACAGCCAGGTATTTTGCTGAGCTACAGTCCGGCGATCAGCTGGAGGAGCTGATACAATTATGCCCCTGGAAAGAACATCCTTTCCTGGTGCTGGGTGGCGGCAGCAATGTTTTGTTTGCTGAAAATTTCCCGGGGTTTGTGCTTCGGATAGCCACCCGCGGAATTACAGTGGAGAGGGAAACTGCAGATTACGTTTATGTAAGAGCTATGGCAGGTGAGGGCTGGGAAAGCTTTGTGGAGTATTGTGTTGCCCGAAACCTGGGCGGGATTGAAAACCTGACTTTGATTCCCGGAAATGTGGGTACCAGCCCCATGCAGAATATTGGTGCCTACGGAGTGGAGCTGAAAGACACCTTTCACAGCCTTGAGGCTTTTGAAATAGCTACCGGGAAGATCCATACCTTTAACAATGCAGATTGCCGCTTTGGTTATCGTGAAAGTATTTTCAAGAAAGAAGCAAAGAACAAATTCATAATCCTTTCCGTGTGTTTCCGATTAACCCGAACCAATCATTCCCTCCGGACAGATTATGGTGCGGTAAGGGAACAGCTGCTGGTGCAAGGGGTTCAAAATCCCAACATAAAGGATGTGATGACTGCCATCCAACATATCCGCAGATCCAAACTTCCCGATCCTAAGGTGCTGGGTAATGCAGGAAGCTTTTTTAAAAATCCTGTCATGGAAGAGGATGACTTCCATGCATTGGTTCATCGTTTCCCTGATATGCCTTCCTGGAAAAGCGATACGGGCCGGGTGAAGATTCCTGCTGCATGGCTCATTGAGAAGGCCGGATGGAAAGGCTATCGCGAAGGTGATGCAGGCGTTCATCACCAGCAGGCCCTGGTACTGGTAAATTACGGCAATGCCACCGGAAAAGAAATTCTGGAACTGGCCGGGAAAGTCCGTAACTCTGTTTCCGAAAAGTTTGGTGTTCAACTGGAACCGGAAGTCAATATTGCAGGGATTGTCTGACAGGGATCCTCCCCCGCCAGAGGCGGTACTCCAAATATGGTTAAAAGTTTGTATAATCCTGCAAAATATTGCATTTTTGCAGCCTGCGTTAAGGAAAATAGTGTTATCTCCCTTTAGTAATTATGAGAAGATTTGAAATAATCAGTATTCTGCTGATAGTGGGTTTGTTGGCATATCGGGTGTTTGTGGGTATTGAGCTGCAGGTTTTGTTGAGTGTATTGCTCACCCTGATGGCCATATTCTATATGTGGTCTGGCCTTTTCCTTTTTAACCGTATGTCTCCGGTGGTTTTGTTTGATAAGTGGAAACGAAAAGAATTGTCGTTGTTTCAGATTGCAGGAAGTATAGGGTTTGGATTTCTCTATTCTTTTAGCTTTATCACCATCATGTATACAGTTCATTTTTATGCTGCCATGAATACCATGCTTTTTCTGGCCTTTCTCTTCAATTTATCCATCCTGGCAGTTTGTGGTTTTTATTTCTGGCAGGCTAAGGTGTCCAGATCTTTTCTCAGGCAGTTTTTACTTCGTTCTTCTATCCTTGCATTGTTGTTTTTGGGGACGATGTTTATATCCGTTGATCAGAGATTGAATGTTCTCTACAGGGAGTATCCCGGATTTATTGAGGCCTATAACGATTACCTGGAAGATCCGGACAATCCGGAGTCTCTGCAAAGTCTGAAAGAGGAGAGAAGCGCATTCAGGTAATACATAACCCTGAAATTGGTTTTACATTGCCCGGTGTATTGTCTTTTCCGTGCATGTAATACCCTCAAAAAAAAACCTTACTACATTGCAAAAAAGCCTGCAAAAACAGTAAGGTTTTCAATGAGGAATCCTGGTTGAGTAAAAATATTATTACACCTGCTGAATGCTCTCAGCCAGCCTGTTGAGTTTGTTATCAAGGGTTTGGGCTACTGCTTCATAATCTTCTTTCTGGTTCAGTTTTTCTTTCACCCCAAAGTAGAATTTGATTTTGGGCTCCGTACCGCTGGGGCGCATGGTGATGACACTGCCATCTTCGAGGAAGAACTGAATAACATTGGATTTGGGCAGTTCGATAAGGGTTTCGGTAGCGGTTTCCAGATCCTTTTCCATGCTCAGCTCATAATCTTTGATAACCACAATCTTGCTGCCATCAATTGCAGCAGGCGGATGGTTTCTGAACTTGTCCATCATGCGGTTGATTTCTTCCATCCCTGCTTTGCCTTTTTTGGTAATGGAAATGAGTTTTTCTTTATAGAAGCCGTATTTCACATAAATATCTATAAGCAGTTCATACAGTGTTTTTCCGTTTTCCCTGGCCCAGGCCATGGTTTCAGCAATGATAGCGCAAGAGATGGTAGCGTCTTTGTCGCGCACCATATCTCCGATGAGGTAGCCGTAGCTCTCTTCACCTCCACCAATAAATGTTTTATCTCCTTCGAGTCTGCGAATGATATCGGCAATAAACTTAAAACCTGTGAGAACATCAAAACACTCGGTATTGAAGTCATCAGCGATTTCTCTGAGCAGTTCTGTGGTAACAATGGTTTTTACAATATACTCTTTCCCCTGTAGTTTGCCTTTGGCTTTCCACTGGGTGAGCAGGTAAAAAATGATAAGAGAAGCAGCCTGGTTTCCGTTGAGCAATACAAACTCGTGGTTGTGGTCTCTCACTGCAATCCCTACTCTGTCGCCATCGGGATCGGTGGCCATCACAAGGTCGGCATCCACTTCTTTGGCTTTGGCAATGGCCATGGTAAGGGCCTCCGGTTCCTCGGGGTTGGGCGATATTACTGTGGGGAAGTCTCCCCTTGGAATATCCTGCTCCGGCACGTTATAAACCTTCTCAAAACCAAAGGCTTTGAGCAGATCCGGGACTACTTTTACACTGGCACCGTGTATGGGGGTAAAAACGATTTTGAGATCTTTGTGTTTTTGAATGGTTTCAGGGGCAAGAGACAAGGTGCTGAGTTTTTCAATATAAGCCTTGTCGGTTTCTTCACCAATAATGGTTATCAATTCGGGCTTCTTATCAAAGTTGATGGCTGAAACATCAGTGATATTTTGTACCTCTTCAATAACATTGGTGTCATGAGGAGCAACGAGCTGGCCACCGTCGTTCCAGTAAACCTTGTAGCCATTGTATTCTTTTGGGTTGTGCGATGCAGTAATGATAACTCCCGTATGGCAACCATAATGTCGGATGGTAAAGGAAAGCAGGGGCGTGGGCCTGAGGCTTTCAAAAAGATACACCTGGAAACCGTTGGCAGAAAATATTTCGGCTGTTGTTCTGGCAAAGAACTCACTATTGTTGCGGCAGTCATAGGCAATGGCTGCTTTTGGGGTTTCGCCGGGAAACATTTTCTTCACATAGTTGGCAAGTCCCTGTGTTGCCATACCCACGGTGTATTTATTCATCCGGTTGGTACCAACGCCCATGATTCCTCTTAAGCCACCTGTCCCAAACTCCAGGTCCCGGTAGAACGATTCTGTCAGTTCCGTCGGATCATTCTGGATAAGATGCTCTACCTGTTTGCGTGTTTCCTGGTCAAAATTATTACCCGTCCATAATCTGGCTCTTTCAAGAATATTCTCTTCTATCTTCATAATCAAATTTTTAGGTTGTATAACAAATCCGTTTCTCTCAACAAATAATTCACACAAATATACTAAATCGCAGCCTGTTTAGAAAAAAAAGATCAAAGGCTGAACGAATATTCCCGTTCAGCCTTTGATCTGTATGCCAGGTTCCTTTGGGAGTCCTGCAGGAAATTATTATGATTTTGTTTCTATACCTGCTTTGACACATTTGGAAAAATACGCAGACTTATTTTGTCCAGGTGGAAACCTTATTTTATAAATACATTAAACCTTAGTAGAAATGTGCTAAGGTTGGCGGTAGACAAATAAGGTTTGTAGAGTATTGCAGTGATACTTTTCAGGGTCTGTTTCGATCCATGATTCTTTCTGCCTCATGGTTTCCTAAGTTGAAAGCCCGGGTTGCATATTCATAGGCATTTCTTTTGTCGCGCAGATTTACATAAGCCTGGGCCACGGTAAGGTATAAATTGCCCCATTCCTCGTCAGTCATTTTGTAATCATATTTTTGAAGAAGATCGATGGCGCGCAGGTAATCATTGACTTCTCTGCGGTTGTCCCGGATTTTATTGTAAGCTACGGCTCTTCCCAGGAATCCATCCCAGTTCTGGTCGTCGTTCCTGATGGCCTCGGTGTAATCTTCGATAGCAGAGTTGAAGGCAGCATTCCGGTTGGCCTGCATTTTAACGTAAGCCCTGTTGATAAGGATTTTTGCTTTCTCACGCTCATAGAGCTTGCTTTCCTGGCTGTTGCGGGGAGCATTGTTAATTTTGAGGTCGGTGATACGGATGGCATTGGTATAATCATTTATCAGTCCGATGTAATCCCGGTCTTTGGCTCTGGGTTTTTGTTGTTCCTGGATCAATCTTATGGATCCCCTGAATTTCAATGCTTCAATATTGTCCTTGTTCAGTTCGATGGCATTGTTGAGCATTTCCAGCGCACTTTCCAGGTTGCCTTGCTGAATTTGTTTTTCCGCATCCCTGGTAAGTTGGTTGGAGGTAATGATATCCTGGTTGCTTTCATCTATCTCTATTGCGATTTTGTGCAACATCTCGCGTCCCTGATCAAACAGATGAATGGCCTGACGTAGTTCGTTGTTTTGTAATCTTACGATTCCTTCCTCCATAAGTCTTCTTACGGCAAGTGTATCACTAACAGTCTGGCCATGAGAAATCCCACCGGTAAAGAAAAGTAAAGCAACAACTAAAAAGAGGAGTGGGGAAACAATGATTTTTTTCATGTTTGACGTGGGTTTGGTGTCGTTTATGGTTTTTATCTAATCGTCAGATGTTTTATTCAGGTTGTTAAGAACAGTCTGCAAAATTAATGTTTTTTCCTTTTTATTTACCCTGCTGTGGTTATTTATTGATTCGTTCTTTCCTCCGTTACAGAAACTGTTCCAGTTTTTCCAGTCCGATACCCCTTGAACCCTTGAGCAGGATGGTATGGTTTGCAGGCGCATGATTTTTCAACCAAGCCATAGCCTGTTCTGTGCCGGTAAAGGTTTTGTAATTTTCCGGGAGCGGTGATATTTTGCTGAATTCTTCTCCCACCAGCAACACAAAAGCGTATGGGTAAGGGTTGATAAACCGGATGATTTCCCTGTGTTCTGCTCCTGCTGTTGTTCCGAGTTCCAGCATGTCGCCCAGTATAAGGGCTTTGGGTTGCGTTGTTTCTAATTTCGTAAAGTTGTCCAGGGCAGCTTTCATGCTGGTAGGGTTGGCATTATATGCATCCAGGACGAGGGAGTTTTTCTCTGTCTGCTTCCATTGCGATCGACTGTTGACAGGAGCATATTGCTCTATGGCCTCCGTGATTTGTTCTGGTGAGACCCCCATGTTCAGACCCACGGCCACCGCAGCCATGATATTCTCAAAGTTATAGCTGCCTGTGAGTTTGCTTTTGATATTATATTGCTTTGTGCTATGGTCTCCTGCCTGCTGTGCATCGAAGCTAATCTCCAGAAAAGGGGAGGAGGAAATAATTTTACCGGAATACTGACAAGGAGTATTCTTTCCGTAGGTAATACACCTTGAAGGTTTTGCCTGTTGACTCAGGATTTCGTTGTCGGCGTTCAGGTAAATCAACCCATTATTTTTCTGCAGGAATTTGTAAAGTTCTGTTTTGCCTGTAATAATATTTTCAACAGAACCAAACCCTTCGATATGCGCTTTGCCAATGTTGGTTATCAATCCTGAGGTAGGTTTTGCCAGATTGCTCAGCACAGCAATTTCTCCCATATGATTGGCTCCCATTTCAATGATGGCTGCCTGATGCTCCTTGTTAAGGTTGAGCAGGGTCAGGGGTACTCCTATGTGGTTGTTAAGATTGCCCAGGGTATAAAGCGTATTGTAGCGGCGCGAAAGCACGGCATGTATAAGCTCTTTGGTAGTGGTTTTTCCATTGGATCCAGTGATGCCAATGACGGGGATTTTGAAAAGACTCCTGTGGTAAGTCGCAACCTCTTGCAGGGTTTGCAATACGTCATCTACAAAGAGAAACTTCTCGTGGGGAGGGAGTTCTTTATTGTCAACCACCGCAAGAGCAGCGCCTTTTTCGACAGCCACAGCAGCAAATTGATTGGCATCAAAGTTTTCTCCCTTCAGGGCAAAAAATACAGAATCTTGTTTGATGGCTCTGGTATCGGTGGAGACTGTGGCTCCATCAAGGATATAACGATGAATTTTATGGATTGCAGACGGGTTGTTTTCCATGGTTTACTATTGTAAAGGGGTACTGTTTCCTGAGGATGCAAAACGGAAAAGTAATAAACCCGGCAGAACTCAGGATGAAAAATACAAAGTTAATTTTTGTTGCACATGATAAGTCAGAAAAAAAGCTGATTACAGTAAAAACCCCATCTGTTAGTAGACGGGGTTTTTTGCATATTAAAGAATCCCAATATTCTTAATATCCTACGGGGCTGCCAACTCTGGTCATGGCGCATCTGAATCCAATGTCGTTGGTTGCTTCGTTCTGGTCAAGGAATCTTCTGTTGCCGGGAACAGCCCAGTAAGGTCTGTCTTTCCAGCCACCACCCTTGTAAACTCTTGCATTGTCATCAATAAGTGAAGAGGTACCGTAGTCATACATCAGTTTTTCTTCGCCTACACGTTCCATTGCATCGGGGTCGTCGAAGTATCTGCTTGAGCTGTAATCGCCGTCTCCGTAACCAATATTGTCAGCATACCTGTAATTTCTTCTTGAGGGCAGACGTGGATCGCTTTCGGGGTCTACGTCCTGGTAGATGATTTGTCCGAGGCTGTCTTTGGGGACAAGTTGTCCGTCTTCATCTCTAACGGGCGTCTGGAATACATTACCGCGGAAAGGTCTGAAGTCAGCAACACTTTCGTGCGACAGGGGGCGAAATACATCCGCTACCCACTCATTAACGTTGCCTGCCATGTTGTAGAGGCCATAGTCATTGGGCCAGTATGCATACACAGGAACGGTAATTTCACCGGCATCGTTGAGATTTCCGGCAACCCCCATCAGGTCACCACGGCCCCGCTGAATGTTGGCCATAATGGTCCCCATGCTTTTTTTCTCGCTGCTCCTGATAACGTGACCGTTCCAGGGATAAAGTCTTCTTTCCACTACTCTTTCATAAATGGTATTGCCGATAAGTCCCAGTGCAGCAAATTCCCATTCTGCTTCTGTGGGGAGTCTGTAGGCAGGCAGCAGGATACCGTCTTCACGTCTTACGCTTCTCTCGCCTGTTCCTCTTGGGTCAAGGTCGCGCATGTTTGTTCTAACCAGTCCTTCGTATTGACCGGCAAGGTATGCTTCAGTATTAAAGTTTCTTTCGTTCACCTGATCGGGATCCCACTGGAGGATTTTTTCCCGGATAAGGATCATTTCGTTAACCCTGTCGGTACGCCATGCAGCATATTCATTGGCTTGTACCCAGTTAACTCCTACCACAGGATAGTCTCTGTAGGCGGGGTGTCTGAGGTAGTTGTACACATAAGGCTCATTATATGCGAGTCTTTCGCGCCATACCAATGTATCGGGTAGTGCATTGCGAACCACCTCGGGATAGGTTTCGCCGAAGACACGGCTGAGCCAGTAGAGGTATTCTACATAGTCTACGTTTCTTACTTCTGTTTCATCCATGTAGAATGAGGAGACCGTAACACGCCTGGGGATGTTGTTCCAGTCAAACATTACGTCCTGCTCTGTGCGGCCCATCACGAAGGTACCCCCTTCAATGAAGACCAGGCCAGGGCCGGTTTCCTGTTCTAAATAGGGTGTTACTTCGAAGCCCCCGGTGCGTGGGTCGTTATAAGTCCAGCCGGTGGTGGGAGAAGATTCTTTTCCGCAGGATGAAAATACGGCAACAACTGCTAGCAGAGCTATTACCATGGGCAAGTTTCTGGGATTCCTTATCATAATTGATTCATTTGAAATTTGTACAAAAATAACTAAAAAGTCGGACAATTTAGTATCCGGTATTTCGTATTCGGGTCCTTACAATTAAAATTCAGTAAAACACCTAATTCGTGAGCCCCGCCGCCAGGGGCGGAAAATCCTGATAATGAGTAGTCATAGCTATACCCAATGGAGTAATTCACCTGTTTGAGGCCAAAAGTAAAAATCAGTGAATTTGCGTGTTCCAGATTGTGGCGCAGCCATACCCCTGCCGTGAGGTTATTTAAATGGGCATACATGCCATAGTTGAGGCGCAAAAAGCCTGACTGGGACTGCGCTATCAGGTTGGGTGAAAAGGAAATTCTTTCACCTCCTGTTCTTCTTCCTCCGGGTACATAATCGTAACCTGCCATCAGGGTGTATTTGGGTGCCAGGGTTGCATCGCTGAAAATATCTATGGTAGGTTGATTTACATGATGAACCGCTGCCCCGGCATAGAACTGCTCGTTGTAAACCAGCACACCGGCAGAAAAGTCAGCCTTGTGAACGCTCATGGCATCGCCAGGGGTTTCTCCGGACAGATTGTTTCCCGGGCCCAATGGATTATATTGATCCGGAAAAACCAGATTCTCAGTATGCATCCTGAAGTTGATCCAGGATGCCTGCATCCCCAGATTGACATACCACTCTCTGGACAACCTGCCATGCCAGGCATAAAACAATCCTGCCTGGGTATTGCTGAGCAACCCTGCCTGGCGGTCATGAACCAGGTTGATCCCTAAGCCTCCGGAAAGGCTTTCGGAATAAGTATCAGCAGAGAAGCTGTAAGTGGAAAAAGTGCCAAATGAGGGAAAAGGTTGATTGCGGTAATTGAAAATAACCCGGGTGCAACGCTCAGCCCCGGCAAAGGCGGGATTCAGGTACAACGGGTTGGCATAAAACTGCGAAAACAACGCATCCTGTCCGTAAGCTTTTCTGCTTGCAGAGAGCATAATCACCATAGATATTGTGATGGTAAACAACATTCCGTTTTTCAGGTTTGCTGTGTTTACGTGATTATTGATTGCGGGTTTCAATTGAATATTCTTTAATGTGTTGTTGCAGGGTTACTCAATATAGGGATAAAAGTAAAAATCATTTCTTAACCCATATCACTAACGCAAAAGATTTCAATTAATTTTACCCGGTAAAATGGATTTTTTATCTATCGTGGATAGTGCTAAATACGAGTACAGATTTTTCGATGATATGTTTCACCGCTGCAGCTGCGGGAAAGAGATGACAGGAGGTTAGGTGCACCGGAGTGAAGATGTCTGAATAGTTTTTCCGATAATAACAGATGTTTAACAAAAAGAGATATTTCGGCATTAAAATATTTTCCCTGAAAAACCGTTAAAATATATCATCATAATTCAACAAATTTGCAGTCTTTTCTTTTTGATTGTAACTTTATGTGTAAGATGAAACTGTCAGGTACTGATGTTTTTGCCGACAGATTACCAGGAAGAATTATAACTTGTCCATTATTTTCAAATAATACTGCCAGCATGTATAGATTATACCGATACCCTTTTCTTTTAATGCTTCTTACCCTTTTTGCTTTTTATCCTGCTGCTTCACAGGAGGTTACCCGTCAGATTGATGTCCAATGGAAAGCACCACTGGGGCTGGAAGAAGAAAGCGCGTATATTCCTTCCCTGTATTTTGAGGGGGCTGTATATTCCGATACACTTCCTCATGTGCCGGTTGTAATTCATCGTACTCCTGTTACTATACCTCATTTCACCTATGAGTATGCTTTGGATGAGAAAGCTATTGTGCCGGTAAGTGCCGAAGAATCATTGATTTTGGAGGAATTTGGATTTGAACTTTCGGATTTCAGGGTTATATCGGATAGCGAAACCACCATGGGCAATACCTGGAGCAGAGTACATGTAATTCCGGTAAGAAAAAGAGATGGCGTATTTGAAAAGCTGGCATCTTTCCGGCTCACAAAAAATCTGGTTTTTGACCCCATACAAAAGCAGGACAACAAGCACCAGTACGTTGAATCTTCTGTATTGGCGACAGGAGAATGGTTTAAGATATGTGTGGATGAGGAAGGAGTTTATCGGCTGGGTCATCAGGAACTTACTGATTTGGGAATGAATCCCTCTCAAATCAATAAATCCACCCTTCAACTATATGGAAACGGAGGCGGGATGCTGCCCGAGTCTGCCGGAGAAGACCGTTATGCGGATTTGCAGGAAAATGCCATATGGATTAGTGGCAGCAACTCCGGTACTTTTGGTACCGAAGATTTTATCCTTTTCTATGGTCAGTCGCCCAATCGATGGTCTTATAATGAGGAGACGGATTTGTTCGAACATCAGTTGCATCATTACTCCAGGGAAACATGCTACTTTATAACCCATGGGCAGGAGCAGGGAAAAAGAATTCAGTCGCGCAGCAATCCCGATCAGACACCGACCCATACGGTTACTGATTTTCATGATTACCTTCACTATGAAAAGGAACTGGTTAATATTATAGGTAGCGGGAAACAGTGGTTTGGTGAGCTGTTTGATGTGACCTTAACCCGGGATTTTGAATTTTCCTTTCCGGGAATTGTTCAGCAGCAGCCGGTTCATATTACCGTAAATGCAGCTGCCCGCTCTTCTCTGTCCAGCAATTTTGTAATTGAAGCTTTTGGTTCTACCAGCACCTTTCCTTTGGGCAGTGTATCCCTTTCCAGTGCGACAGGTATTTATGCACGGCAAGCCACAGGGAAGTTGTCGCTAATCCCTCAGAGTGAAGATTTTAGTGTAAGGTTAACCTATAACCGTAGTGTTTCCGGTTCCAGAGGCTGGCTCAATTATATTACTGTAAATGCCCGACGCAGCCTTGCCAGGACGGGAGATCAGATGTTTTTCCGGAACCCTTCATCGGTGGGCAATGGCAATGTGAGTCGCTTTCAGCTGAGCAATGCCACTTCAGGAAGCCGAATCTGGGATGTCACCGATCCTTTGAATGTCATTCAGCAGCAATTTCAGCAAACGGGAACGATAGCCTCATTTACGGTGAATACAGAGGAGTTGAAGGAATTTGTGGTATTTGCTAATGAAGAGTATCCCCAACCCCGCCTGGCAGGAACTGTTGCCAATCAGAATCTGCATGCCCTGCCCTTGCATGATATGTTTATTGTTGTCCACGACCTGCTTAAAGAAGAGGCAGAACGGCTGGCAGTTTTCAGAAGAGAAAACGATGGCTTGACCATCAGTACTGTTTCTCCGCAGCAGATTTACAATGAGTTTTCTTCTGGGGTGCCCGATATTGCCGCCATCCGCAATTTTATGAAAATGTTTTATGACCGGGGGCATGAAACGGGAGAATATCCCCGATACCTGCTGCTCTTTGGTAACGGTACGTATGACAATAAAGACCTTCTGGATTACGGGGGTAATTTTATTCCCACTTTTCAAACCCGGGAGTCATTAAACTATTCCAATAGCTATATTACGGATGACTTTTTCGGATTGCTTGATGATGACGAGGGCCTGGATGCTGATGGTGCAATAGACCTGGGTATAGGTCGCCTGCCGGTGCGCACGGAAGATGAGGCGCGTTTTGTGGTGGATAAGTTGCTGCGTTACGACCAGAGAATCTCCGGTCTTGAACCCGGCACCGATGATCCCCGGTTTGCAGGAGTGATTTCCAATTATGCCGACTGGAGGAATGTTATTGCGCTGGTAGCTGACGATGAAGATGGTAGTCTACATTTTGATCAGGCAGATAACCTTGCCGATTATATGTCCAGTGAACATCCGGTTTACAATACACAGAAAATTTACCTGGATGCTTACGAGCAGGTAACCCTGGCAGGAGGTTCACGGTACCCTGATGTGAATCAGGCCATCAACAACCGTGTAAATCAGGGAGCTTTGCTGATTAATTATATTGGCCACGGTGGAACGTTAGGGCTGGCACATGAGCGGATTCTTACTTTCGACGATATTTTGTCATGGGGAAATTTTTACAATTTGCCCGTTTTTATGACTGCGACCTGTGAGTTCAGCAGTTTCGACCAGCCGGATGCCAATGAACTTTCGGCCGGCGTAAGGGTGTTTCTGAAGCCTGACGGTGGTGCCGTGGCTTTATTTACCACCACAAGGCTAGCCTATTCAGGAAGCAATGATAATCTGAATTCTGCTTTTATGAAAAATTCTTTTGTCCCCATGGGGAGTGGAGAAATGCCCCGGTTGGGGGATTTGATTCGTATTTCTAAAGTAGAAAGCAGTTCGGTATCACAACTGAAGAACTTTGTTCTGCTGGGAGACCCCTCCATGCAGATGGCCTATCCCAGATACAATGTTGTAACTACCGAAGTGCCCGATACCATGCGCGCCCTGGAAAAAGTTACCATCAAAGGAGAAGTTCACTCGCCCGGAGGAGGCATTGCCACGGATTATAACGGCGTGCTGTATCCCACAATCTATGATAAAGAGGGCGAGTTTGCCACCCTGGGCAACGACCCCGGAAGTCCCGTCAGGGAATTCACCATGCAAAACAAAATCCTTTACCGGGGAACTGCATCTGTTACTGAGGGGGAATTCGAATTCAGCTTTATTGTTCCCAGGGATATCAGCTACAATTCAGGAGTTGGCAAAATCAGCTATTATGCAGATGATGGCGAACTGTTCGACGGGCATGGCTATTTTGATAATTTTGTTATTTCCGGTACATCCGACAATTACACACCCGATAACCAGGGACCCGAAATAACCCTTTACCTGAATAACAACAATTTCCGGTCAGGGGGAGAAACCGGACCCGACCCTGTGCTGCTAGCCTACCTGCAAGACGAAAGCGGCATCAATACCACGGGCCAGATCGGGCACGATATTGTCACTTTTCTCAATGAGGATACTTCCAATCCCTTTGTGCTCAATAATTTTTATCAGGCCGATTTGGATTCGTATGAATCGGGCAGAGTGGTGTATCCGTTTTTTAACCTGGAGAAGGGGAATTACACCCTGATGCTACGCGCCTGGGATGTGCACAACAATGTATCTACCCAAAAACTTGACTTTGTGGTAACTTCTGCACCGGGTATTGAGCTTACCGAACTGCTTAACTACCCTAACCCATTCAGCGACCGTACCCAGTTTTCCATCGAACATAACAAACCTGCGACCGAGTTGCGTGTTTTGATAGAAATTTTCAGCCTCAACGGTCAATTGGTGAAATCCATTGATGAGAGCGTGTATGCTTCCGGCTTCAATATTCCTCCCATTGAGTGGGATGGAACCGATGAAGGGGGTACTTTGCTGAAAAATGGTATTTATATATTCAGGGCTTTTGTAAGTTCGGCAGATGGTGAAGAGGTAGAAAGAACTGAAAAGCTGATGATCCTGCGATGATTTTTTTATCATCGGTGTGTCGTCAGGAACCGTTCAATTATTACCCTTAGGTGATTCACGGAAAGTGGCAATAGTTTTAACCCATCACAACAATAAGAAAAATAAAAAGGCGTTAGTTACTATTGCAAAGTCTAAACGGTATAGCGGTAGGTGGAAGATAAATTATAACTAAATGCTTGTCTGTTTTTACCTTTTCCATAGTACACTGAAAAAGCTTATTAGCAGAAAGTTAGTAGGAAATAAAGCGGATAATTCGTGAAGATTTTTGTTTATTAATATAAAAAAAGCCGTAAGTTTGCGGTTTCAAATTACTGATAGCACTGTTTAATTTAGCGCTATTGCATGCAGAAAGCCTGAAATATTCTATTAAATCAAAATAAATAATGACAAAGTCGCTTTTCACACAAACACTTGCATTGTCGCTATTGTTGACTTTTGCATCTCAAGTTAAAACCTATTCACAGGATTATGATGAAGTTTTGGGGCAAGACGTGAATACCATAACCACCGCGGTTCCCTTTTTAATGATTGCCCCTGATGCCCGTTCAGGTGCCATGGGCGACGCAGGAGTTTCTACTTCTCCCGACGCCAATTCCATGCACTGGAATGCTGCCAAGTTTGCCTTTATTGATAAGGATATGGGCTTATCGCTCAACTACACACCCTGGCTCAGGACGCTCGTGCCCGATATCAACCTTTCTTATTTGAGCGGGTTTAAACGGATTGATGAATTGCAAACTGTAGCAGCTTCACTGGTGTTTTTCTCCCTGGGCGATATTCAATTTACTGATGAGGCCGGTATGCCACAGGGTACCTACCGACCCAGCGAATTTGCCCTTGATGTGGCCTATGCCCGAAAACTCGGAGAAAATATTTCCGGTGCCATCACCATGCGATTTATAAACTCTAACCTTACCCAGGGACAAGATGTAGGTTCGATGGAAACACGTCCGGGACGTGCCCTGGCTGCCGATGTTTCTGCCTATTATGAGAGAGAGCTGGACTGGAGACGTACTCCGGCTATTTTGTCCGCAGGGGTCAATATTTCTAATATTGGAAACAAAATATCCTACTCCGACGATATCAATGCCAACTTTATTCCCATCAACCTCCGTCTGGGACCCACCCTAACCCTGATGCTGGATGAGTTTAACACCCTGGCTTTTACTCTTGATTTCAACAAATTGCTTGTACCTACGCCCCCTATTTACGCGCGGAATCCCGATACCAACGCACCCCTTGTGGATGATGACGGAAACTATGTAATTGCAGAAGGGAGTGACCCCAACCGTGGGGTAGTGTCAGGTATGTTTGGATCTTTTGCCGATGCTCCGGGAGGGTTTAGTGAAGAACTTAACGAAATTACCTATTCTGCAGGTATGGAATACTGGTATGATCAACAGTTTGCCATCAGAGGTGGCTATTTTCACGAGCATGAAACCAAAGGAAACAGGAAGTTTTTTACCCTGGGTATCGGGTTAAAGTACAATGTATTTGGGCTGGATTTCTCATATATTATCCCTGTAGCCCAGAGAAGCCCGCTGGAGAATGTTTTGCGTTTCTCTCTCAGCTTTGATTTTGACGCCCTGGCTGCACAGCAGGATCGCGGACAGTAGAAATCCATTCATGAAAATATTGAAAAAGCCGGTAACCCAATGGTTGCCGGCTTTTTTTATGATACAACAGGATGCTGAAAAATGGAATCTTTCCCGTAAATTCCGGATATAGTTTGAACTTTCCCCGACACTGTTTACTTTTGCAGCAATTATTGCGAAATTGTAATTAAAATCTATAACAAATGAAGTTCAAGGTGGGTTACGGTTATGATGTACACCGGCTCGATGCCGGGTACAAACTCATGATAGGGGGCGTAGAGGTTCCTTTCGAAAAGGGGTCGGTGGGGCATTCGGACGGGGATGTTTTGATTCATGCCATCATGGATGCTTTGCTGGGAGCAGCCGGTTTGCGTGATATCGGGTATCAGTTTCCCGACAACGACCCGTCGCTGAAAGGGATTGACAGCAAAATTCTGCTTGAGAAAACCTTAGGCCTTCTAAACGAAAAAGGTTTTTCTATCGGCAATATCGATGCTACCGTGGCCCTTCAGGCCCCTAAAATCAAAGATGCCATTCCCCGGATGCAGCAAACCCTGGCAAATATTCTCGGTTTACCCGGGGAGGATATTTCTATAAAAGCCACCACTACCGAGAAACTTGGTTTTGTGGGAGAAGGAGCCGGGATAGCTGCCCATGCCGTAGTTTTAATCTACAAATAAAAAAACCAACCCTTTCTTACCGGGTTGGTCCTGGATTGTTGCTTTATTTTCTGCCGGGGTTACCTGTGTTACCTTCTCAGGATAAATTTTTCGCCCAGGTACACTTTTCTTACCTGTTCATCACCGGCCAGCTCTTCCGCGTTGCCTGCCTTAAGGATAGAACCTTCAAAGAGCAAATAAGCCCGGTCGGTAATGTTGAGCGTTTCGTGTACATTGTGGTCGGTAATGAGTACCCCAATATTTTTTTCTTTGAGTTTGGTGACGATGGTTTGAATATCTTCCACGGCTATGGGGTCTACGCCGGCAAAAGGCTCATCAAGCAAAATGAAGCTTGGGTCAACGGCCAGTGACCTGGCAATTTCTGTTCTTCTTCGCTCTCCCCCCGACAGGGTAGTCCCTTTGCTTTTACGGATATGTTGTAATCCGAACTCGTCGAGCAGGGTTTCCAGTTTTTCCTGCTGCTCTTCTTTGGTTTTTTTGGTAAACTCCAGTACCGCCTTGATGTTGTCTTCCACACTCAGGGTGCGGAAAACACTTGCTTCCTGGGCAAGATACCCGATTCCCTTCTGGGCTCTTTTATACATAGGTTCGCTGGTGATATCTGTATTGTCAAGGAAAATTCTTCCTTCGTTGGGTTTTATCAATCCCACGATCATGTAAAAGGTGGTTGTTTTTCCTGCCCCGTTGGGCCCCAGCAAACCCACGATTTCTCCCTGGCTCACCTCAACCGACACTTTATTAACTACTGTCCTTTTTTTGTATTTCTTTATAAGGTGTTCTGTATATAGCCTCATGCCTGATATTTTTTATTGCTTACATCCTTCTCCGTAAGGGGTTGCAAAGGTATGGTTTATAAGGATAAAAATGGTTACTGTTTGCTATTTTCCAGCTCTTCCCAGAATTCAACAGCACGTCGCAGGTGCGGGATAACAATGGTTCCGCCCACAATATTGGAAATGGCAAATACTTCGAACACCTCTTCTTTGGTTACTCCGTTTTCAAAGCACTTCTCTAAATGATATTTTACACAATCATCGCACCTTAGCACCATGGAAGCGGCCAGTCCAATCATCTCCTTTGTCTTTACCTCCAGCGCCCCTTCAGCATAGGTGTTGGTATCGAGGTTAAAAAGTCTCTTGAGTACCAGGTTGTCGGCACCCAGGATCTTTTCGTTCATTTTTTGCCTGTATGCATTGAATTCTTCTATTGCTTTGCTCATATAATTCCTTCTTTTAAAATGTCGTGCAGATGGATCATGCCCATGTACATACCGTTATCCATAACGAGGACTTGTGTAATGTTATTGTTTCTCATCAGCTGTAAAGCATCTACCGCCAGGGTACCCGTAGAAATGGTTTTGGGCCCGGGGCTCATAATATCTGCGGCAGTAAGGTTTTCCACATCCTGCCGGTTTTGCAGCATCCGCCGGAGGTCGCCATCAGTGATAATCCCCCGGAGGTTTGATTGATCCATCACGGCGGTGGCACCCAGTCTTTTGGAGCTGATTTCCAGAATTACCTCCCTGATGTTGGCTGTACCGGAAACTGCGGGTTTTTGGCTGGTGTCAATAAGGTCATCTACTTTAAGATAGAGTTGCTTGCCCAGTGCACCTCCCGGATGGTAGCGGGCAAAATCCTGAGCTGAAAAACCCCTGCATTCCAGCAATGCCATGGCCAGTGCATCGCCCATGACCAGCTGGGCCGTTGTGCTTGCCGTGGGGGCAAGGTTGCCGGGGCTTGCTTCCTTCTCAACGGTGGCATTGATAATCAAATCGGCCTGTCTGGCCAGAAAAGATTCAAGATTGCCCACCATGGCAATCAGGAGGTTGCCCTGCGATTTGAGCATGGGGGTAAGGACTTTTATCTCCGGCGAATTGCCACTGTTGCTTATACAAAGGGCAATATCGTCTTTTTGGAGTATGCCAAGGTCGCCATGAATGGCATCGGCAGCATGCATGAAAATGGCAGGAGTACCTGTAGAGTTAAGGGTGGCAACAATTTTGGTTGCAATGATGGCACTTTTCCCAATACCGGTAATAACTACACGTCCTTTGGTGTTGATAATTTTTTCAACACACAAGGCAAAGTCATCTGTGATGTAGTTCTTAAGATTGACAATGGCTTCAGCTTCTATCCGGATGGTTTTCAAGGCTGAATTTTTTATTTCTTTTCTGGTTTTCAGCATTTTTGTGTTTAAAAGATTAAATAATTTTGCGCACTCTTTTTAAAATAGTAAATTTACTCTACAAACCTACTTATTTTTTTTGTTGGAGGTTTGGGAAATTTGGATTTTGTTTTCCTTTGCCATGTAGGTTATAGCCTTCATGGTCCTCCCTCTTTGGGTTTGTGCAAATCATCAACTAACTGTAATTTTATATACCGAAAATAACATATTGTATTCAATGGAGACCCAAAGTGAAGTATCTCTGAAAGGGCTTTTAAAACAAATATTTGGCTTCGATAAATTTAAAGGGGACCAGGAAGCCATCATACACAATTTGCTCAACGGAAATGATACTTTCGTAATTATGCCCACCGGGGGAGGCAAGTCCATGTGCTATCAGCTGCCTGCACTGATTTCGAGAGGAACAGCCATAATTGTATCACCCCTTATCGCATTGATGAAAAATCAGGTGGATGCCATTCGTAATTTTGCCACTTACGATAGTATTGCGCATGTAATGAACTCTTCCCTGAGCAAGCCTGAAATTATACAGGTAAAAAGGGATCTCAGCAGCGGGCTGACCAAACTTTTGTATGTAGCTCCCGAGTCGTTGACCAAAGAGGAGAATGTCGAGTTTCTGAAAACCCTCGATATCTCCTTCATGGCTATTGATGAAGCACACTGTATTTCTGAATGGGGACATGATTTCCGGCCCGAGTACCGCAGGCTCAGAACCATGGTGGATGCCTTTGAAAAGAAAATACCTATCATCGCTCTTACCGCCACGGCCACTCCCAAAGTGCAACAGGATATCCTGAAGAATCTCAACATGCAGAGTGCCAGGGTTTATAAATCCTCTTTTAACCGACCCAATCTCTATTACGAAATAAGAGACAAAACCGAGGATGTAAACAAGGAGATAATTCGTTATGTAAACCAGCATCCCAACAAATCGGGCATTATTTACTGCCTGAGCCGCAAAAAGGTGGAAGAGATGGCAGAAACCCTGCGGGTAAACGGAATCAATGCACTTGCCTATCATGCCGGGCTCGACAATCATCTGAGGGTTTCTACCCAGGATAAGTTTCTCAGAGAAGAAATAGACGTTATTGTAGCAACCATTGCTTTTGGAATGGGGATTGATAAACCCGACGTGCGCTTTGTCATACACTACGACATCCCCAAAAGCCTTGAATCCTATTACCAGGAAACAGGCAGATCGGGAAGAGACGATGGGGAAGGGAACTGCATAGCGTTTTATTCGTATGATGATATTCAAAAACTGGAGAAGTTTCTCAAAGGAAAACCCTTGTCAGAACAGGAAATCGGTAAGCAATTGCTAATGGAAACGGTTTCTTATGCAGAGTCTTCTATTTGCCGCAGAAAGCTGTTGCTCAATTACTTCGGGGAGATTTACACAGAAGAAAATTGTGGAAGTTGCGATAATTGTTTGCAACCTAGAGAAAAATTTGAAGGAAAAGAATATATTTGCCAGCTGTTAGAGACTGTTGTGGCAGTAAAGCAAATTTTTAAAATAAAACATGTAATTAACGTACTCATGGGAAAAGCTACAGGAACCATCAAATCTTGTAAACACCACCAGTTGGATATCTTTGGAAAGGGTGCCGACAACGATGAAAAATTCTGGCAGAATATTGTCAGGGCAAGCCTTATTGAGCGATTGATTGAGAAGGATATTGAGAACTATGGTACCCTGAAAGTCACCAAAAAGGGGAAAGAATTTCTGGACAATCCCAAATCTGTCAAGGTGAGTAAAGACAGGAAAACCGGTGAAGGTGCCGATGGAGAAATCCGGGGCAAAGCAGCCAAAACCAGTGCAACGGATAAAATGCTCTTTGCGCTGTTGAAGGATTTGAGAAAAGAAATTGCCAAGAAAAACAATCTTCCTCCTTTTGTCATTTTCCAGGATCCTTCGCTGGAAGACATGGCCATTCAATACCCCATCAAGATTGAGGAGATGAAGCAAATTTCCGGCGTGGGATCCGGAAAAGCAGAACGTTTCGGAAAACCATTCGTGGAGTTGATCAAAAATTACGTGGAAGAACACGAAATCGAGCGACCCATGGATATGGTGGTGAAATCGGTGGTGAATAAATCCGGTATCAAAGTTTACATTATTCAGAATATCGACCGGAAAAAGCCCCTCGAAGACATCGCTTATGCCAAAGGGCTTGAGTTTGATGAACTGCTTACGGAAATTGAAAGTATAGTTGCTGCCGGTACCAAGATTGATATCAGGTATTATATCAATGAAGTAATTGACGAAGACAAGCAGGATGAGATTTTCGATTACTTCAAAACGGCAGAAACAGATTCTTACAAAGAAGCCCTGGATGAACTGGGAGAGGACGACTATACAGAAGAGGAAATCCGCCTGATGCGCATCAAGTTTATGTCGGAAATGGGCAACTGACAAATCGTCAATTATACATACATTAATTTATAATTCAGCACAGTAATGTCAACGGAAAATCAAAATCAGGAAACAGTACAACCCAACCCGGATCCCATTCCCAAAAGTTCAAGAATCCCTAATGTTACCATCATCAACGTGGTGTTGCTGATAGGCTTGCTGGTGCTTTATGCGTTAAACTTTTTGCCTGCAAAACAAGACGCAGAGGCAGCAACTTCACCGGAAACGGAAGAGGAAATTTCAGCCATGGCTGATGTTATTGCCGAAGGCGCTTTTCATATTGCTTTTGTACACTCCGATACCCTGATGAATCAGTACAAACTGGCCGTCAGCATGCGCAGTGAATTTGAAGCCGAACAGCGCAGACTGGAGAGTGACCTGCAGAGCCGTCAGCAGAGTTTCCAGGAAGAGGTAGAAAGCTTCCAGAGACAGGCGCAGCTGGGTTTGATTACTCGCGATGATGCCCAGGCGAAAGAGCAGGAGTTGATGCTGCAGCAACAGGAGCTTATTGAACTCAACGATACTTATGCCAACAGGTTGATGGCTAAGGAGATGGAGATGAATGTTGAGCTGTACCAGAAGATTACCGATTTGCTGGAACGATTTAACCAGGAAATGGGATATGACTATATCCTTGGATTCAGTCCGGGAGGTGGAATATTGTATGCGCGGGAAAAACATGATGTCACCCGGGAAGTACTGAACAGATTAAACAATGAGTATGATACAACCAATTAAAAGGGGTTTTCTTTCCGCTTTCTTAATTCTGCTTATTTCTGTTGCTGTTGCGCAGGAAAACGGTAAATATGCCCTTGTCATTCATGGAGGAGCCGGCAATATCGCCCGGGAATCAATCAGTGAACAACAAGAGGAAGAATACCTTAACAAGCTTGCAGAGGCCCTGAAAATTGGTGAAGAGATCCTTTCCGGTGGAGGAAGCAGCCTTGATGCAGTGGAGGCTGTGGTGAAGGTGCTGGAAGATTCTCCCTTGTTTAATGCCGGGAAAGGTGCCGTGTTTAATATTGAAGGGAAAAATGAGCTGGATGCCTCCATCATGTGTGGCAGAACTCACAATGCAGGAGCTGTTACCGGTCTTACAACCATAAAAAATCCCATTTCTGCGGCACGCGTGGTGATGGAAAACTCTCCTCATGTATTCCTCTCCGGGAAAGGAGCCGAAACTTTCGCTTATGAAAACGGGCTGGAGGTAGTTGACCCCGGATACTTTTTTGATCAGCGGCGCTGGGACCAGTATCGTCAGCATATTCGCGATAATGTAAACCGGCGCAGGGGCTACAGGGATGAAAACCTGAAGCTGGGCACCGTGGGAGCAGTAGCATTGGATATGGAGGGCAATATCGCTGCGGCTACTTCAACCGGAGGGATGACAGGTAAAAGATACGGCCGCATTGGCGACAGCCCCATCATTGGAGCCGGCAACTATGCCAGCAACCTTTCCTGTGGTGTTTCTGCCACCGGGCACGGCGAATTTTTTATCCGCAATATGGTGGCTTATGATATCGCTGCCCGCATGCACTATGGCGGGCAAAGTCTGCAGGATGCTGCCAGAGAGGTTATCAACGTAAACCTGGTAGAACAGGATGCCAATGGAGGTATCATAGCCATTGATAAGGATGGCAACATCGTAATGGAATTTAATACTACAGCAATGTTCCGGGGTTCTCTTACTTCGGAAGGTGAACGAGAGGTACGGATATTTGAGTAGAGTTTTTTCGATGTTTTCATTCTTAGTGACATGTAACATTGTGCATCCATAAACCTTTCAGGATAAGATAAATTTTTGCAAGAACTATATTTGGAACTCCTGTTTTTTTATTACTGAAACAAAAGGAGTAGATGATAAATTTGACGCATTAATAATTGGCTGTTATGGACTGGAATCTGTATGCTAATTTTACCGCTGCGATGATAGCCATTGTAAATCCTTTGGGGTTGATCCCGCTTTGGTCGCAGTTGACGAACGATTTGGGCAAAAAAGAGCGCAGAGAGCTTGCCGCGATGCTTATTGGTACCGCTGTTTTCATCTTGTTGATATTTTTAATTTTCGGAAACGCTATTTTAGGATTCTTTTCCATTGAGGTGCCTGTTTTTCAAATTGCCGGCGGTATTTTGTTGCTTTTTACCGGTATCTCAATGGTAAATGGCAATATATTTCAGATTGAAAACAAACAATCCCAGGCCAAAGAAAAACATCCTTATCATCTGGTAAAAACCCGGTTCAGGGAAATTCTGGTACCTTTGGCTATTCCCATGCTTTCAGGTCCGGGATCATTGACTACCGTAATCCTTTTTGGGCACAGGCTTGATTCTGCCACTGATTATCTGGTATTATCCTGTTTGCTGATAATCATACTGCTTATCCTGTTTGCCGTATTTGTGTATGCTGAAAAAATTGAGAAAAAAATTGACCCCATCATTTTTAATGTGCTGACCAGGCTTTTTGGAATACTGGTAGTAGCGATATCCATTCAGTTTATGATGGAGGGGCTGAAAGAAATTATAGCAGGGTGGGGGCAGGAAAACGTGTTGTAACCTTCTGGGAAAAATCATAATCTGTGGTCCAGGAAAGTATTACTCCTCTGATGTTTAACCTGAAACCGGTTGTGTAGAAAAAATACCCCATTTGTATATCGTTTTCACCATGGTTGCTTTGCCTTGAGAATCCGTTTTCACGTCCGGGGTTTTAGCAGTATCGATAGTGGGTTATCGTAAAATGTTGTTATTTAATGGTTTCGTATTATTTCCGGGAGAAAAAATAAAAAGATTATCTGAAAGGCTTTTACTCTTCTATAAAATCAGGTATGCTATTTGGTTTTATTTTAATGTGATAAAAAATCCTGCATGACAGATGTGATGCAATCCTTTTGTATGCTTCAATCGTTAAAGGTATTGAGATTTATTATTTACATTAGTATTCACTAAATTCAGAAAGCTATGTTACGTTGGGTTATTGCATTTTTAATTATTGCGCTGATAGCAGCGTTATTAGGTTTTAGTGGTTTGGCGGCTGGAGCTGCGGCCATGGCAAAAATTGTATTTTACATTTTTCTGGTATTACTCGTTATTTCACTGATAGCAGGACTGATCAGGGGGTGGCGGTAATAAGGAACAATAACGAAGCTTTATTTTGTAGCAAAACTAGCCCTCCTTTTGTGTAGTAAAATGATTGCCATTTATTAGCTGCAATAAAATTCACTGCAACTTCTTTGGCAGTTTACTGGTTTTCGTATTGCACAAAATCTTCATAAAAATAGACCAGTTCCACGCCGGCGTCGCGAAACATGATCTCTGATTCGCCGCCTGCGTGGTATTTTTTTTCACATACCACCCTTTTGATACCGCAATTGATAATGAGCATGGCGCAAACCCTGCACGGGGTCATGCGGCAGTAGAGTGTGGCACCATCAATAGAAATGCCGAGTCTGGCAGCCTGGGAAATAGCATTTTGCTCCGCATGCACCGTGCGCACACAATGCATGGTGGTGCGACCATCTTCGTGGAGCATCTTTTTCATTTGGTGGCCCACGTCATCACAATGGGGCAAGCCAATGGGCGATCCTACATAGCCGGTAACCAGAATTTGTCTGCCGCGGGCTATTACGCATCCGCTGCGGCCCCGGTCGCAGGTGGCACGCTTGCTCACCGTATGGGCGATTTCCATAAAGTACTCATCCCAGCTGGGGCGGATGTAAGGAGTGTCGGTCATGTTTTTTTTAGGTTTAAGGGTTTGTAGGTTGAAGAGTTTAGAGTTTACACATTATCACCGACCACCTTTTCTATCTGTTTGTGCAAGTCTTTCAGGCTGCCGTTATTCATAATCACATGATCGGCTTGCCGGATGCACTCAGAAAGGTTTTGCTTGTTGGGGTCGTCAGAGTGCATCTCTCGTTCTTCATTGCTTTTAAAAGTGTCGAAATCGATGTTGTCGGTTTCTGAGTTTCTCAGGGTAATTCGCTGGTAACGGGTCCGGATGTCCGCATCCACTGCCAGCAGGACAAATCCTTTTTGTTTTCTCAGAGAAGCTATTTCACCGGGGGTACGAATGCTTTCGATGATACAATCTTCGCCGGTGGACCGGGCCATGTGATACAACTCTTCGATGATGTATGCGGGGCCATGTTCTTTGCGCAGCTCATTGGCTGTGTGGGTCAGGGTATCGCGGTTTACCTGTTCACCTTTTGCTGTAATTACTTCTGCCAGGTATCCTCTTACCGAAAAATGAATAAATCCTTTTTCTTTTTCCAGGTAATCTACCACAGTGCCTTTACCGGCACCCAGGGTGCCTGTTATGCCTATAATGATCATTGGTTGTGTTTGTTTTAACCGGAATTTTCTTCTTTAAAGCTATCAAAGTTACATATTGTTTTTCAGTAGTGTCAGGTAAAATTTTCAGGTTGCTTTGCTTTGGCCTGAAAAACAAACCGATTATTGTTAAATATTCATTTTAGCATTGAAAAAACAATTGGGCAACAATATTTTAAAGAATCTTAAGTTATATTGTTGGACCGACTTTTTAACTTGCCTATGATAAAAAAATACTTTTCTCTTTAATTTATTTCACAACTAAACAAATTTACAAATGAGAAATTTATTGATTATTGCAGCGTTAGCGCTTCTTGCAGCATCTTGCGAAAAAAACGAAGAACCCACTCCGGATCCACAACTTACCTACATGCCCCTTGAAATTGGAAATTACTGGGTGTATGAAAACATTTGGGTTCAACAGGATGGGACAGGCACTCCCGATGAAAAGCTTGACAGTATTGTTGTTGCACGCGATACGCTGCTCAGGGGCGAAAAGTATTTTGTACTCGAAGGTGTAAGGATTGCCACTAACAGTGAATGGGGGGTAATATCTATCCTGCGTGACTCTCTTTCCTATCTTGTCAATGAAAAGGGAGAAATACTTTTTGCCGAAAACCATTTTGGAGAGGTGCTCAGGACAAGGTATGAAATTCAAAACAATGATACCCTGGTGATGCTTGAGTCGGTGATGCAGGAAGTTCCTGTTTCGGTTGCACTGCCGGGAGGAAATTTTGATGCGTTGAATTTTGAAACAACGGTAACTTCGTTTCTTACAAATCCCGCGGGAGATACTTTTACGCTTAATTATCTGTATGCAAAAGATGTGGGAAGGGTATTTCATGAATTATTATTCCTGGGAAGTTTAAACAGGCTTGAAAAGAGACTGGTACGCTATCATGTAGATTAGAGCATGTTGTACAAGCCATAAATTTAAATCGAACCAACCGTTTGTTGGTTTTGGTTTTCACCCTGTTGAGTCCACTCCGAAAATTTGTTTTGGAGTGGACTTAATGCAATATTCCCATAGCAGTTGATAACCGTCTGTTTCTCATTTAACAGCATCCAATATTACCGGTAAACAGTTAAGTTCCGGCTGTTTTGCCGGTCAGTGGCAGTAAATATCCTTCGCTCACATGAACCAGGACTGAAATATGCTCAGAATCATTCTGCTACATTTTGTTAATGACTTTCCCTTTTGTATGATACTGACAGTCCCTAAATATCCTGGCGCTATCGATTGAATTGTATCTTTGAACAATTATTTTTAAGTGGTTGTTGGTTGTTGAGAATCGGCGATAGCAGGGCTGCAACGGAAGAATTGTTCCTACCCTCCGGTTTTTGAGTATAAAATATCATGGATGGAAAACCTGCGGGTGCATGCTGAAAAATTGCACAGGCATAACAGGCTGATTATAAATTTTCACGGCAACATATTTTATATTGTATGGATGTTATTTTTATCATTGTCAGTATCTTTCTTTTACTCAACATAGCCCTTGGGCTGATTCGTGTCTGGCGCGGCCCGACAGTCGCAGACCGATTGCTAACCACCCAGCTTTTCGGTACTACGGGAATGGCCATCTTGCTGGTTATGTCGGGTTATTTGAAAGATCTTACGTTGCTCAATGTCGCCATTACCTTCAATGTCCTGGCGGTTTTACTGGTGATTGGTTTTGTCCAGGTATGGAAAAAAAAGAAAGGGGAAAACTCATGATGTTAAAAGAGATAATTACAGTTATTCT
>JAABSE010000040.1 GCA_011390575.1 Sphingobacteriia bacterium | reverse complement strand
CTTGCTTCGGCATCTCCGGGCAGGATAGAAAAAATTCATGTGGAAGCCAGTGACCGAATTCGGCAAGGACAACTTCTGGTAGAAATGGATCGTACTCAGTTGCATCAGGCAGAGGTTCAATTAAAAAACCTGGAGGTTGAATATCGTCGTCTGGAAACTTTGCGGGAAACAGGAAACATTTCGCAACAACAATTTGATCAGATGAAAACCCAATACGAGGTTGCCAAAACCAACGTGGCTTTTCTGCGGGAGAACACCCGTTTACAGGCTCCTTTTTCCGGAGTAGTGTCAGGAAAATATTTTGAAGATGGTGAAATGTTTTCGGGGGCTCCCAACACGGCTGCAGGGAAATCAGCCATTCTTTCACTGATGCAGATAAACCAGCTCAAAGCCACAGTGAATGTAGCTGAACGGTTCTTTCCCCAGGTCCATACCGGAATGAAGGTTGAACTCTCTTCTGATGTCTACCCCAATGAAATCTTTGATGGTTTGGTAAGTAGGGTCTATCCCCAGATTGATCCTGCTACCCGCACATTTCGTATCGAGGTAACGATTCCCAATACCCATGAGAAACTGCGACCGGGAATGTTTGCCAGGGCCACCCTGGATCTGGAGCAGGTAGATGCTTTTGTTGTGCCAGCCATGGCAGTGTTAAAAGTGCAGGGTACCAATGAACGATATGTGTTTGTCAATAATGACAATATTGCCGAACGTGTAATTGTGGAAATTGGAAACCGTTATGACGACCAGCTGGAAGTAATCTCAGACAGGTTAAAGCCCGGCGACCAGCTTATCGTAGCAGGACATTCGCGTTTGCTCAATGGCCAGCCAACTGAGGTGCAGCAATAAGAATCAGGTTTTAAATGATTATAAACGACAATTAATTTACAATGAGTATATTTAAAAGTTCAGTCAATAAACCCATTACCACCCTCATGGTCTTTGCTGCTGTGATTGTAATGGGTGTCTATTCTCTTCTCAATATTCCCATCGACCTTTTCCCGGAAATGGATCCTCCGTTTATTTCCGTGATGACCACATACCCGGGGGCCAATGCCAGTGATGTGGAAACCAATGTTACCCGGCCGTTGGAGGATGCCTTTAATACGGTGGATAACCTTAAGGAAATTACCTCGGTTTCCAGCGACAATTTTTCTGTGGTAAGTCTTGAGTTTGACTGGAATTCAGACCTCAATGAGGCCTCCAATGATGTGAGAGATGCCATCGATATGGTGTTCAATAGTCTTCCTGATGACGTCAACAGGCCTTCCATATTTAAGTTTAACCTGAGTATGATGCCCATCCTTTTTTATGCTATTACGGCAGAAGAAAGTTATGAGGGGCTTGAAAAATTGCTGGAAGAAAGATTGGTAAACCCGTTAAACCGGATCGAAGGAATTGGTTCTGTTAATTTGATTGGGGTTCCTCAGAGAAGAATCTATGTGGAAGTAGATCCTGTAAAACTGGAAGCATATAATCTAAGCATTGAGCAGATTGGCAATGCTATTCAGTCTGAAAACCTCAATATGCCCTCGGGCAATGTAAAAATGGGGCAGATGGATTACCAGTTTCGCGTGCAGGGCGAATTCAGCGAAAGCTATGAACTGAATGATCTGGTGGTGGGCAATTTCCAGGGAGTATCCATCTTTTTGAAAGATGTGGCCGAAATCAGCGATGGGCTCAAAGACGTTACGCTCGAAGAACGTATCAACGGACAGCAGGGGATGCGGATGTTTGTGATGAAACAGTCGGGAGCCAATACGGTGGCTATTGCCAGCGAAGTGCGCAAGGAAATGGCGCAACTCGGGAAAGAACTCCCGGCTGATATTGAAATACAGGAAATCATCGATACATCAGAATTTATCACAGACTCCATCAACAACCTTACACAAACCATGCTTTGGGCATTGTTCTTTGTTGTTCTGGTGGTATTATTTTTCCTGGGAAAATGGAGGGCTACTTTTATCGTAATGATCACCATTCCCATATCCCTGATTGTTTCATTCCTGTATTTATACCTTACCGGTGGTTCGATCAATATTATATCGCTTGCTTCACTCTCTATTGCCTTAGGTATGGTGGTGGATGATGCCATTGTTGTGCTGGAAAATATATCCCGCCATATCGAACGAGGAACAAGCCCGCGCGAAGCCGCTATTTATGCCACCAAAGAAGTTTGGCTGTCGGTGGTGGTTACTACTATGGTAGTAGTTGCAGTATTTTTTCCGCTTACCCTGGTAGGAGGGATGACAGGCGTTTTGTTTAAACAACTGGGATGGATTGTAAGTATCACGGTAGTTACTTCTACCCTGGCCGCCATTACGCTTACTCCTATGTTATCATCTAAACTTCTGGCCATCAAAGCCAAAAGAAAGTTTCCCGAAAAGTTCTCCCATGCCCGTATCATTGAACCTTTCCTGAACTGGCTGGAAAACGGTTATGAAAGAATTATTGCTGTTTCCCTGGTCAACAAAAAGAAAATTCTGGTGGGTTCTGTAGTGGTTTTTATGGGTTCAATGTTTCTTCTCAGGTTTGTAAGTATGGACTTTATGCCTGAAGCAGATCAGGGACAGGTAAATGTTACCATCGAGTTAACCAGCGGACTCAGGGTGGAAGAGACCATAAAAACAAGTCGTGAGATTGAAACCCTTGTACAGAAACACTATCCGGAGGTTGAACTTGTATCTATGTCAACCGGTGCTGATGATGAAGGAGGGTTGATGTCGATGTTTTCTGAAAGCGGCTCCAACATGATAAACATGACTTTGCGGTTAAGCACTGCATCTGAACGTGAGACGTCGGTATGGCAAATTGCTGATGATCTCAGGCGCAGACTGGAAATTATTCCGGAAATTGCAGAGTTCTCTGTTTCTACAGGTGATGGCACTTCAGGCGGTAACTCAGTAGATGTGGAGATTTTTGGCTATGACTTTAATACTACCAGTGCCCTTGCCAGTGAGTTGAGAACCCAAATTGAAGCTATCCCCGGTGCTGAAGATGTGCAGATAAGCCGAAAAGATGATCGTCCTGAGCTTCAGCTTGTTCTTGACAGGAAAAAGCTTGCTGAACACGGTCTTAATACCGCCATGGTTTCTTCTGCACTTCGCAACAGAATTGCAGGTATGACAGCCTCTTTCCTCAGGGAACAGGGCGATGAATATGATATTATTGTCAGATACAAAGAGAAATACCGAAGCTCTGTGTCCGATATTGAATCTTTTGTAATCACCAACCCCATGGGGCAAAAGGTGACCCTGGGTGAGCTGGGCGAAGTCAGAGAGTTTTTCAGTCCTCCCAATATTGAACGCAAAAGACGGGAGAGAACGGTAATGATTTCCGCTGTACCATCGGGCATTTCCCTGGGTGATCTGGCTGGTGAAATTAATCAGATCATCGATTCTACTGAAATTCCTCAGGGAGTAATGGTAAATATCGGAGGTGATTACGAAGAAATGATGGATTCATTCATAGACCTTGGTCTGCTCTTACTCATTAGTATCATTCTTGTATTTTTGGTGATGGCATCGCAGTTTGAGTCTTTTGTAATGCCCTTTGTCATTATGTTTTCCATCCCCTTTTCTTTCACGGGGGTTATCCTGGCACTTTTGTTAACCAATACTACCCTGAGTATTATTGCCGGACTGGGTGCCGTGCTGCTCATTGGGATTGTTGTTAAGAACGGAATTGTGCTTATCGACTATATCAACCTGATGCGCGACCGGGGCAAACCCCTGAATGAAGCCATCGCTCATGCAGGAAAAATGCGTCTCAGACCCGTATTGATGACTGCAATGACAACCATCCTTGCTATGTTGCCCATGGCAGTAAGTACAGGTGAAGGTTCTGAAATCTGGAGCCCCATGGGAATTACCCTTATCGGTGGGTTGATTTTCTCCACGTTGGTTACCCTGGTGCTTGTGCCCGTGGTATATGGTATTGTTTCGCGCCGTGGTGAAAGAGATAAAATGAGTAAAGTCAGAGAGAAGTTCACCTTTTTACACGAAAATTAAATTCCATAAACAGATTTAATCTCCTTGTCTGGTTATGTTAAGCACACCCAGGCATGATCAACAAGGAGATTTCATGTGATGCAAGTGTAACAAATATGTAAATTCAAGCGTCTTGTGAGTATACCGTTCAATACCAACAGTAAAACATATGCGGTAGATGGGGTCTCTCGCTTAATTAGAAAAGGATTTTCAACAACTTAAAATATAAAGAATGAAAGCTGTAATGATAATGTTTAACCAGGCCAGTAGTGAAAAGGTCGAATTTATTTTTGATCATCTTGAGATTCGCGGATACACATGGTGGAACGATGTGCAGGGCAGGGGCAGTGAAACCGGCGATCCACGAAAAGGCACCCACACATGGCCTGAGATGAATTCCGCGGCCATGGTGATTATTCCCGATGAAAAAGTAGACCCGCTTCTTGAGAGCATAAAAAAACTTGATCAGGTGAATACGGAAGTGGGAATCAGAGCGTTTGTTATGCACGTAGAAAAAACATATTAAACATGGGAATATCGAAACTTGCCGACATACATCCCGGGGCAACAATAGGGAAAGATGTTGAAATAGAATCATTTGTCAGGATTGACAAGGATGTTGTAATTGGCGATGGCACCTGGATTGGCGCCAATGCGAGTATTTACCCCGGAGCGCGCATCGGGAAAAATTGCAGGATTTTTCCCGGTGCCGTCATCGCTGCCGTACCCCAGGATCTGAAGTTCAGGGGCGAATACTCAATGGCTCAAATAGGCGACAATACCACCATCCGGGAGTATGTTACCATCAATCGTGGCACTGCCAGTACCGGGGTTACCCGGGTAGGCAGCAATACCTTAATGATGGCTTATAGTCATGTGGGCCACGATTCCGTCATTGGCGATAACTGCATAGTTGCCAATAGTGTACAAATTGCCGGGGAGGTAGTTATTGAAGATTGGGCAATCATTGGCGGGGCAAGTGCTATTCATCAGTTTTGTCGTATCGGAGCGCACTCCATGGTTTCGGGCATGTCGGGCATATTGTCAGATGTGGCACCTTACACAAAAGTTTTTGGTATTCCGGCCCGTTACATTGGAATCAACACCATAGGACTGAAGCGCAGGGGCTATACCCGGGAACAAATCAACAATATACGTGATATCTACAGAATTATTTACGAACAGGGACTCAACACCTCCATGGCATTGGAGTATGTTACCCTGGCGATGGATGTGTCGGAAGAGATGGCTGTGATTTTGCGGTTCTTTGAAAAATCCAGCCGCGGTGTTGTAAAACAACAAACCGGAGAAGAAAAGAACGGAAAACCGGAAAAAGTAAGGAACAATATTGAAGTTGCGCTACAATAGCTTTACAAAGAGATTCGGAAACAATAATTTTGTTCATATAAGTCGTCCAAATAATTTCAAATCTTTTTGTGGCTGATTTTAAGAAAAAAGGTTCTACTGCACTTTTAACGGAAAGAAGTACGAGTTGTGTTGATTTAATTTGTATATACAGAAGACCAAATACAGGAGACAGAAGTGGATTATATTCCGCCTAAGGACGAACTGCATCTAAATGATTATAAAAATTTAGACTTATCCACTAAATTACCAGTAGTACCGAAAAAACAAAGTATTTATAGTTTCTTCAAGAAAATTCAAAATTTGGGTGTGTGCAAGCACTCCATATCACCTTTTTCTTTTTTCTTGTACTTCCCTAAGGCTTAATACATCATACATGTCTTTTGGCCTGCCTGCTTTCAGCTTTGATGCTATTAGGTCTTCAAATGAAAGTACCCTGAATTTCATAATCTTATGTTTTTCTATCTTAGATTCCACACTTTTTTCCCATACTTGCTGAAAAGAAAGTCCAAAATTCAGGTAGGTGATAAGCTCAATCTTAAAAACCGGGCTAATGTGTATGCTGATGTTTTGCTTTTGATCTATGACTTCTTGCGGAAAAGAATCAAAATCATATCCATATTGCTTTAAAGCATTGGTAAGGTTTTTAAGGTTTTCAGCTGTTGTTTCGATCCAGAAATCTATATCTGCGGAATGTCTCTGAACACCATGAAAGTTTACAGCACCCCCTCCAATCAGGATCATCCTGACATTGTTTTCTTGCGCTGCTTCAATGAACCCTTCCACCGTTTCGATCAACTCCCGGGCTGAAAGGGGCATAATTCTATTTTCGTTCATGGGGATAAATATGAAAATTCTGATCTGGCACCGTCTCTTTAGGTGGGTAAAGGTTAAGGTATAATTCTGACATCTGCAGAAAAACCCTTAACCGGTCCACAGGATCCCTCTCCAGGGCCAGTCTGAGATTCTCAGCATTAGATTCTTCTTTCGTGGTGAAACTTACCTTAACTGTTCCCATCTCTTTTACTTTATTGTATTCAAAGTTAGCATTTTTTGAAATAGATGATGGAATGCGAATGGTTAGATAAACCTGGCATAGTTGGCCAGAAGTAAAAAGGTTAAAAATATTGATAAAAAAACGCCATTCTCTTTGGGGAAGATGAGGCGTTGAATAGTTTTTTTTACAAGCCAATTAAAAGAATAAAAATTATGGTCTTTCCAAATTTTTGATCTTCATAAACAGATTGATACCCAGAGGTTCGCTGAAAATTTCAATATTTTCCGGTTGTATACCGGCTTCCATGGCGAAACTTTTTAAAAGCTCTTCTGATCTGTGGTAAAGATACCAGTCGCCCAGTACTTCCATGATTTTCTTTGATGGATTTGAAATATTGAAATTCCCAATTATCATTTCTCCATTGCCACTCAGGCAACAGGAAAATCTTTTGAGTAGCCTTATGAATAATTTGTCCTGAAAATAGTCAAATAAACCGGCACTCCAGATAAGATCATAGGTTCCCTCAGGAGAATACCTCAATACATTTTTGTTGTGAAAAGTGATATACTCCAGGTATTTCTGATTTTTTGCTGTGGCATGTTCAACCGCTCTCTGGTCAAAATCAACAAGATCAAAATACAACTTGTTTTCTGTAACTGATTCCATATACTCATTCACTTCTGTGGCTGGCCCGCTGCCCAGAATAAGAACTCTGTATTTTTCTTTTTGGTTTTTCTGATTTAGCTTTTGCAGGAGATTTACAGCCAATTCTTTCCTGTTGATGACAGCACTTGCGGCGGGCAACCAATGAAAAAACTCATCCCACTTAATATAGTTGGGATTCGTGTTTTTATGGAACCTGTACATTTTTTCAATAATCAGGTAGTCTCCGCTGTAACCCAGTGGCTTGGTAAATGAATGACCTATTATGGTATCTGGCTTAAGAATGGGCTCAAGCATTTCTCTGAAATACTCGATTTCATCATCTGTAGACAAATTATCAACCATACTGATAATTTCATTAAAATCATCAGAGTGAGGTCCTTTTTGCGATAATATTTCTTTAAACTTATTAATAATGTCAGTGTTGTGGAGCATAATATTCATATAAGGAGTAGTATAATCACTACATTGTTAATTTATGCAAAAGTAATACAAAATCCTCCTTTTTGACAGGTTTCGTTAAATATTCATCCAGCCCCTGGCTCATATATTTTTCTTTATCACCTTCAAAAGCATTGGCACTTAACCCTACCACGGGAGGCAAATCGGCATATTTTGCCTTTAGCTTGCGGGTGGCTGTAACGCCATCCATCACAGGCATCTGAATATCCATTAAAATAAGATCAAAACTGCCAGGTTCATATCTATCCAATGCTTCCTGCCCGTTTTTCACCAGAGTTACTTTGTGTCCCAGTGAAGTAAGCATGATATTAACCACCTTTTGATTTATCAGTTTATCTTCTGCGTAAAGTATATTAAGGGGGCCGGTTTCTTTTAGAGCTGAAAAATTAATGGTTTTTTTGGCATCTTCGCGTGATACTTTTTCAGCTTTAAAATTGAACCAAAAAGTGCTTCCCTGTCCTTCTACACTTATAACGCCTATATCGCCACCCATAAGATCTGTCAGTTCCTTTGCTATTGATAATCCCAGGCCTGTTCCTTCAAAGTACTGATTTTCTGTTCCCTCCAGCTGGCTGAAAGGTTTAAATAGCTTAGTGATTTTCTCCTGCTGTATACCTTCACCTGTATCGGTTACCTCAATACGCAATAAAAGTGCTCCGTCGGCTAACCATTTTTCGGGCAAGGCCAGAAGATCTATTGTTCCCTTCTTGGTAAATTTTATAGCATTATTCAGTAAATTATTAATTATTTGCGCCACACGATGATCATCAGCTTTTATGTATTCAGGAATCTGTGGGTCAATGTAAAGATTCAGACTTACTCCCGGAGGACAAAGAGTCTCGTAAAGTTTCTGAGCATTGTTTATCAATTCATAAAAGTTAAACCCTCTGGTTTTAATGCTTAATCTTCCGGCTTCAATTTTTGAATAATCCAGAATTTGATTGATAATTTCACGTAGATTTTCGCTGGTAAGTTTCAGCGTGCTTAAATAATCCATCTGTTCGTTATTTAAGCGTGTTTGCGATAAAATGTCGATCATGCCAATGATCCCTGTCAGCGGGGTTCTGATTTCATGACTCATATTGGCAAGAAACCTCTGTTTGAAATTTACAGATTCTTTGGCAACAGCAATTTGTTTTTCCAGTTTTTGCTTTTCAATAAACTCACTGCGATCTTCTACTAACCCTATTCCTCCAATGGTTTGGTTCATATCCCTTTTAATAGGTGCAAAAAGAATACGAACAGGGTTTGCTTTTCCATTCCCGATGGTTTTGTATCTGCCTTCAAAAGATGCTTTATTCCCCTTTAAAACCTTTTCTACAGCATTTGTAATTCTCTTATCCGATAACTCTTTCAAATGCATTCCTTCAAGCAAATTCCTGGAACTTCCGATGATATTGGCAAAATGATCATTACATTCCGTAATTTCCCACTTGTCGTTGAAGTGAAATACTCCCAGGGGCGATCTTTCAAAAATCAACCGGTACTTTTCTTCATTCTCTTTCAGCTCACGTGTCCTGGATTCAACAGTAGATTCAAGGTTTTGATTTATATTCTCCAGGTCACGTTGTTTCTGATCCAGCTGGCGTGAAAGGTAAAAGTTTCGTCGCCCGGAAATTTCGAAATAATAGGAGCCAAACATCCCAATAAGATTGGCAGAGGCATAAAAGAAATTGTAGGCAAGAAAAATTTGTTGATCTACTTCTGCCAAAGAACTCATCAACAGATTGAAAATAATAAGATTAAGCCAACCTCCTATGGTTGCCCATATAAACCGAAGCCGGATGAAGAAGTATCCCACCATAAAGATCAGCATCAATCCTCCGTAGTATGACCAGTTTTGTGGACTAAGTGCTATCATTAATGCAATACCAACCCCTGATACCAGGAAAGCAAGGAAAAGCAGAAATTGCCAGAAACGATAAAATAATTTATTGAACGACAGCAATATGAAAAGCAATAAAAAGGGAACAACAATTCCGATACGGATAATCAGAAAAGTACGAAGATAATCAGAAACAAAAATGGCATCTAATACTCCAAATGAGGCATACAAGAATGCCGCCAGGAGAATGGCTACCCTGGTAACCGGTAAAGAGTCATTAAAAAAGACTCTTTTAAAAAGCGCTTCTTCCCTTTTATCGGGAAACTCAAGTGTCGGTTTTTTTAGTTTTACCATAATATCGGATATTATTCAAAGGGGATACAAATATATTCTTTTTATTTAACTTTGAGGTTTACCAACTGTATAATTGTATAACTGTTAATTTTATATTTTAAAATCCATTAAAAATATCAAAATATTAAAAGCAAAGTTCTGTTTTTTTTTGGATTGAGCAACTTTTTTAAAAATATGTTTAAAATAATCTCCTGTTTTCAGGATTATTGTCGAGATTTTTTGCTGTTCCGGGATTAATCAACGCACAAGGGGAGGCTTTTCGTTGTTGGCAATCCTCCAATATGTCTTGTAACGAAAAAGTCTTCATGTAAACCACTGAAAAAAGAAAATAAAACTTTGTAAAGGTTATTTAACAACATACCGGGGAATATCTGCCGGCAGCCTGGTGAGGGTTTGATAGTTGAGCTGATTGCTCATTTCAGAGAAGGAAGAAACACTGATATCCATGCGTTTTTGTTTGCCGATGATCACTACTTCGTCCCCTTTTTCTATTCCGGCAATGTCGGTAACATTTACAGTCATGGTATTCATGGTTACAGTACCAATGACAGGAACCCGTTTGCCGCGGATGAGCACCCTGCCCATATTGGATAGAGAACGACTGAAACCATTGGAATAACCCACAGGAATGACAGCAATCTTCATCTTTTTGTTGGCCAGATAAGTGGAGCCGTAGCCGACAAACTGACCTGCTTCTACTTCTTTGACTACCATTACTCTCGACTTCCAGGTAATAAGGCGTTTGAGGGGGGTGTTGATCGTGGGGTCTTTTTTAAATCGAAACATTTCAGTTTCAGGGCTGGGCCAGAAACCATACTGAGCGATTCCGATACGCACCATGTCCATGATGGTGGTGGGGTAGGTGAGTACGGCAGCCGAACAGGCGGTGTGTTTATATTCAGGTAATATCCCATGGCGGTAAAAATACCGGTAGAATTTGCGGTATTGGCTGATTTGCTCTCTTACACGAACATAATTGGCAATGCTTTCTGCTCCTGCATAATGTGTGCAAAGACCTTCGAAATGAAAATGTTCACGGTTTTCCTTTAGCTTCTCCAGCAGAACAGGAAGGTAGTCATAATCGAAACCTGTTCGGTGAAAGCCGGTTTCTGCTTCAATGTGAATACGCGCTCTTTTTTTTAAACGTGCCGCAACATCGAAGGTTTTTTCCAGTCGACCCGGATCAAAAACGAAATACTCCACATCATTTTCAACGGCCCATTCTATTTCATCGTCATCCAGTAAACCCATAATCATTACCTGCGACTTGGGCGACTTTACCTTGCAAACCTGCAGGGCTTCCTGGGCCGAGAAGACACTGAAATGCCTCAGCTTGTTCTCTTCAGCCAAAGGAACAATATTTTCCACTCCGTGCCCATAGGCGTTACCTTTAATCACTGAAGAAATTTTGGGGTAATCTCCCACTACCTGGCGAAGATAGCGGATGTTTTTTTTGTAAGCTGATTTGCTGATTTCTATGTGGGAAGTTTGGAACATTTTTTAAGTGAAAAGTGAAAAGTGAAAAGTGAAAAGTGAAAAGTTGAAAGTGAAAAGTTGAAAGTTAAGAGTTATAAGATAAACGTCATTTATTTTTTTTCGTTGTGAGTTTTTTTAGGGTGTGGTAGAAAACCTGCACGGCATGGGGGAGGATTTCATCGGGAAAGTCATAATCATGGTTGTGCAATCCGGGGCTGTCTTTACCGCTTCCCACGCCAAACAATACCGCGGGATATTTATTGGTAAAATGTCCAAAGTCTTCACTCCAGCGAAAGGGTTCTTCTATTTCAATGATCTCTTCTCCCAGGTCTTCACTGACATTTCTGATTACCTCCGTAATCTCTTTGTTGTTGATGGTGGCAGGAAATTCTTCTGTCCATGAGATGTCAATTTTCAGCTTATTCTCTTCCGCCAGGGTTTTTACCAGTATTTCCGCCTTCTTTTTAAGCTTGTCCATATCCTCATTGTAGAATGTGCGGAGCGTGGCCATCAATACCGCTTTACCCGGATTGGTGCCAAAAGCTACTTCGCCCATTTTGGCGTGGATAATGGTAATAAGTGCAAAATCCCTGAAGAGGTCCTTTTTCTTTTCGGGTAAGGCAGTGAGCTGCAACATAGCTTCGGCCAGCATCTTATAAGGGCTGTTGCCTTGTTCGGGATGGGCAGCATGGGAAGAAGCTCCTTTTATCTCCACGATCATCCCGGTAGAAGCTGCAGCAAAAGGACCCTCCCTGAGCACGATAGCGGCTTTGCTAAACCCAGGCAGGTTGTGCAGTGCAATGGCTTTATCCGGTTGAATCATCTTAAAAGCTTCATCTGCTAAAACTTTGGCAGCCCCTTGCCCGGTTTCCTCTTCGGGCTGAAACAACAATACTACCCTGCCAGTTGTCAGGGGATTGCTTTTCAATGCCAGTGCCAGTCCTGCCAGTATGGTACTGTGCCCGTCGTGTCCGCATTTGTGCGATACTCCATCGTTTTCTGATCTATGGGCAAAGGTGTTTACCTCTTCAATGGGCAGGGCGTCCATATCGGCACGCACCAGGATGGTGGGCCCTTGTTCGTTGAATACATAAACTGCCGCCACACCATGGCCACCCAGGCCGGTAATAACCTTATCGGGTTGGGTTTGCTGAATAAATTCTTCCAGTTTGCGGGAAGTTTGCTGCTCTTTGCCCGATAGTTCTGGGTTTTGGTGCAGCCATTTACGAAGTGATAAGAGTTCTTTAAGTTGTTGACCGGTCAATAATTCCATAGGTTGTTTTTTGTGAGGCGAAAATTAGTAAAAACCTATGGAATAGAAAAGAAAACAGGGAGTAATATTTCGGTTTGCAATACTACTCCCTGTTTTTAAGAAATCAAAAATTTTTATACGTTAAACCTGATGTTTAAAATATCACCATCTTTAACAATATAGTTCTTTCCTTCGATAAAAAATTTCCCATTGGTTTTGCAGGCGTGTTCTGAACCGAGTTCAACGAAGTCATCGTATTTCATTACTTCGGCGCGGATGAATCCTCTTTCCAGATCGCTGTGGATTACACCGGCTGCCTGGGGAGCGGTCATTCCCTCGCGGATGGTCCACGCATGGGCCTCCTTGGGACCCACGGTGAAAAAAGTTTTCAGGTTGAGCAAGTCGTAAGCAGCGCGGATGAGTTTGTTTACGCCCGGTTCTTCCAGTCCCAGGTCTTTGAGAAACTCCTGTCGATCGTTCTCGTCTTCCAGCTCAGCAATATCGGCTTCGGCCTGGGCTGCGATGACCATCAGGGCCGAATTTTCATCTTTTATGGACTCTTTTACTTTTTCTACCCAGGCATTGCCTGAGGCAGCGGAGGATTCGTCGACGTTGCAGACATACATCACCGGTTTTACGGTGAGCAGGAAGCAATCGTCAATATACTTCTGGTCTTTTTCTTCCATGGGGAAGGTGCGTGCAGGGAGGCCGTCCTCCATATATTCTTTCAGGCGGTTGATCACCTCAATGCCTGTTTTGGCATCTTTATCACCGCTTTTGGCAATTTTCTCCAGTCGCTGAATTTTTTTATCCAGGGTTTCAATGTCGCGGCTGATAAGTTCAAGGTCAACAATTTCCTTATCACGGATGGGGTTTACGCTGCCCTCGATATGGGGGATGGTTTCATCTTCGAAGCAACGTAAAACATGCAATATGGCATCGGTTTGACGAATATCGGCCAGAAACTGGGCGCCTCCCTTTATCTGGCTGCTTCCTTTCATCAGGCCGGGAATATCAGTGATTTCAACTGTAGTAGGTACTATTTTAGCTGATTTGGCCAGCTCATAAAGCTTCACCAGCCGGGGGTCGGGTACTTCTATCTGACCCAGATTGGTTGCTTTGGGTGCACCTGCGCCCACTTTGCTTTTGGATAAACAGTTAAATACCGTTGTTTTGCCTGTGCCGGAAAGCCCGACAATTCCACATTTCAATGCCATAGTTTGGGTTGTTTTTTACGGCTGCAAAATTACGGAAAATTTCACTTGGTCCGCGGAAAGATTTTTACTAATCATGCAGTATTTCATGAGTAAAGTGGAGGTGTGTCATAATATCCTTAAACGTAAGCTGAAAAATTATCCATCTTCATTTTGCAGACGTTCGTTTTAAGGTGTTATGCAGTTTGGTTTATTATGTTGCATCTGTTTGTTTTTTGTAATTGCCTGATATTATATTGACATTGCTTTATCATGAAAAACCCAATAATGTCAGCGCTACGCGCCTTTGCTTTTTACTTATGCATTGGATTACTACCATAAAATCAGCGATACGCGCTTTTAATTACTGGCTTTATTTTGGTTTGGTTTTCTAATTAATCATCCTTCCCGAAAAATCGGGACAGACTATGTGTGTTTAAAGCTTAATCATGGATGTTTCAGTGGCATCATCAATAAAAAAAGCAGGATACCTGTTGGGGTAATCCTGCCCGGGAACAATTATGAAGAAAAAAATCAATTGGTCACAACATAAACATTCTGTTGCTTTTCTATGGTAATATCAAAAAGGATTTCAAGGGTATGGAAAATATCTTCGGGTTTTTCGTCGATAAAGCGAGCCGTAAGTTTTTGCCTGGCAACCTCTGCAGGCCATGTCATCTCTAAATGATAAGCCTTTTGTATGTCGCTGAAAACCTGGTCGAGGCCGGTTTCCATAAATTCCAGTTTACCGGTTTTCCATGCCATAAAGTTGTAACTGAGAATTGGTTCGCGGGTTAAACTTTTCGATTCCGGCTGCCAGCTGACTTTTTCGTCCGCGTGTAATGCAATGGATTGGCCGGTTGCTGTTTCCAGGATTACTTTTCCCGAAAGAACTGCCAGTTCAATGTTTCCGTGGGTGGTATCCTGCACAATGTTGAAAGATGTGCCCGGAACTACCACCCGGGCGCCATCAAGCTCAATGATGAATGGGTTGTCTGCAAAAGTTGTAACGTCAAAAAAGGCATTTCCCTTCAGGCTGACTTTTCGCTGGTTATCGGAGAATTCAGCTGGGTAATCAAGGGAAGCTTTACCGTTGAAAAAAACGGCGGTACCGTCGGATAGTATGAATGGATCAGTGGTTGTCTCCTGTGTATTTTCATAGCTCAGCAGCTGACTTTCTGGTTTCTGTATGAGCATTAAGTAAACTCCGGCTATGATAATGAGCATGGCAGCTATGCCCGAAAGGCTATAAAACCATACTTTTGATTTGTTGATCAGCGGGATAACTTTTTTCTGTGATTTTTCTGCTGTTTGTTCATGGGAATCGATCTTCTGGTTAATTTTTTCCCACGCCAGTGGTTTGTTGATAGTGACTTTGGGCGCTTTGGCAGGGGGCGTCTGCCAGATTGTTTTACACTCACTGAAAATATCACGATGATGCGCAGAGGATTTCAGCCATTCATCCAGCTCTTTTCTCTCGCTGTCTGCGGCCTCCCCCGCAAGTACCCGGGTGATAAGCAGTTTGTATTTTTCGGTAATATTTTCCATGTTAATCGTTGTAATGGTGTTTTATTGTTGCAGTGTCAATAATACAGACAGTCTTGTTGTTGATTACCCTTAGATGGTTGAAAATTTTTTTCAAAACGCTGTGGTTTGTTAAAAGGGATTTGTGGGTCAATCTATAACAGGTAAATCAAGATAATCCTGTAAAGAGCAAAAGCAAGGGAACCAGGTAATCTTTCAGGTACTTGCGCAAATGTTCGAGTGCGGCGCTCAGATGAGCTTCTACGGTTTTTACCGAGATATTCATTTTACCGGCTATTTCTGCGTAGGTTAGTCCTTCTTTGCGGCTGTATTCATACACCATCCTCCTTTTAGGTGGCATGTCGTCAACCCCAAGAGCTACCAGCGATTGTATTTCTTTTTGATGAATATCCGAGCCATACGAGTCAGAACTGTTGCTTTTTGCCATTTCATGTTCCTGATGGCTTAATCTGACCTTCAAATGTTCCTGATGGTTGATGATTTTATTGAGAGCCATCCGGTAAAGATACGACTTGAGCGAAGTAGTAATGGTTAACTCTTCTCTCTTTATCCAAAGCTTAACGAAAATGTCCTGTACAATTTCCTCTGCTTCTTCCTGATTGCCTGTCCTGATTATACAATACCGGCTAAGGGGTTCATACCATGTATTGAAGATTTCTTCAAATATTTTCCGGTCACCATTTTTCAAACCTTCAATGTGATGGATTTTTTCGGACTCCATTGTATTTCGCTTATTGAAATGTTTTTGGTTTGCTATTAATAAGCATGACAGTTTAAAATGAGGAAACCCTTATGTTGATGAAAAGTTTCAGGGTGGAAAAAGATTTGGCACTGTAAACATATGTGCAAAAAAAAGCTGTATCAGTTTTAGAGTAGATTTACCTGATACAGCCTGTAAGAGTTTTAATTGTTTATTTATTGTTTAGCGTACAATTCAATAATTTTCAGAATTACATTGGTGGCTTTTTCCATGCTTTCCAGGGGTATAAATTCGTATTTTCCATGAAAGTTATGTCCACCGGCAAAAAGATTGGGGCAGGGGAGTCCCATATAGGATAATCTTGAGCCATCGGTTCCTCCGCGGATAGGTTTGATGTTGGGTTTGATGCCCACCTCTTCCATAGCCTGCGCGGCTATTTCCACGATATGATACACTGGTTCTACCTTTTCCCGCATATTGTAATACTGATCCTGCATTTCAACTTTTACAGTGTCTTCACCATACTTTTTATTTATAAAGCCGGCTACCTCCAGGAATAGTTTTTTGCGGTTTTCGAACTTCTTCCTGTCGTGGTCTCTTATGATATATTGCAACACCGAGGCTTCAACGGTGCCGTCAAATTTGATAATGTGGAAGAATCCCTCATAATGTTCAGTAAATTCCGGGCGATCGAATACAGGGAGCATGTCATTGAACTCACTGCCAACAATCATTGAGTTGATCATCTTGTATTTCGACATGCCCGGGTGCACGTTGCGTCCCTGCACCATCACTTTTGCATAAGCAGCATTGAAGTTTTCAAATTCCAGTTCACCCACTTCACCGCCATCCAGCGTATAGGCATATTGGGCACCGAATTTTTTAACATCAAAATGGTCTACCCCTTTCCCTATTTCTTCGTCGGGGGTAAAGCCAATTTTGATGGTACCATGTTTGATTTCGGGGTGTTGGGTCAGGTATTCAATGGCTGTCATGATTTCTGCAATGCCGGCTTTGTCATCTGCTCCCAGAAGTGTCGTCCCATCAGTTGTTATCAGGGTCTGGCCCACATACTTTTTCAGCTCAGGAAAATCCTCTACTCTCAAGAACATTTGTTTTTCATGGTTGATAAGGATATCCTCTCCATCATACTCTTCCACGATATTGGGTTTTATGTCTGCTCCTGACATGTCAGGAGCCGTATCCATATGGGCAAGAAAACCGATAACGGGTACTTCTTTCTCAATGTTAGAGGGCAGTGTAGCCATCACGTAGCATTTATCATCTACATGGGCATCCTGCAGCCCCATTTCTTTCAGCTCTTCCACCAATACATGGGCCAGGTTGAACTGTTTTTTGGTACTTGGAAAAGTCTGGGAAGAGGGATCAGCCTGAGAATCAATGCTGATGTACTTGTAAAATTTTTCTAAAAGTGTTTGTTTCATAATTTATTTTGTTAATTTTTTTATTCAGTAATAGGTGTAAGACCCGGTAGGGCTAAAGTAGAAAATATCTGCTTAACCAAGCTCAAATAGTTACAAAAAAAAAGAGAACAGCATGAAAGTTTTTGCTTCATGCTGCCCTCTTTTTTTTATTGAGGGTTAATCGTTTGGTTATCTAATGAGTTCGCTGATGTCTTTCATAATCTTTTTGGCTAAACTTTCTGATTTTACCTCACTGTCGCTTTCGGCGTATATACGGATGATGGGTTCAGTATTGGATTTGCGCAGGTGTACCCACTCTTTGTCAAACATTATTTTCACACCATCCGTATTGTCGATGGGGTGTTTGCTGTATTTTTCCGAAATCCTGCTGAGGATATCACTGAGGTCAATTCCGGGTGACAATTCAATTTTATGTTTGCTGATAAAGTAGTCAGGTAAATCTTTTTTTAGCCCCACCACTGTTTTGCCCGTTTTGGCCAGGTGTGTCAGGAATAACGCTATGCCTGTAAGCGCGTCGCGTCCGTAATGAATAGGAGGATAAATAACCCCCCCGTTGCCTTCACCACCGATGACGGCATTCACTTCTTTCATTTTTTCCACTACATTGATTTCTCCCACTGCCGAAGCATAATGTTCTGCACCATTTTTCAGGGTAATGTCTTTCAGTGCCTGGGTTGAAGAAAGATTGCTGACGGTATTTCCTTTGGTGTTTTGCAAAACATAATCAGCCACAGAAACAAGAGTATATTCTTCACCAAACATTTCACCATTATTGCAAATAATTGCCAGGCGGTCCACATCGGGGTCCAGCGCAAATCCCACATTGGCATTGCTTTTAGCTACTTCTTCAGAAATAATGCTGAGATTTTCGGGCAGAGGCTCCGGATTATGGGGGAATAAACCGTTGGGCTCGCAGAATAGTTCGGTGATTTTTCTAACGCCAAGAGCCTCCAGTAATTCAGGGATGGCAATGCCCCCCACTGAGTTTACGGCATCTATTACCACATGAAAATCAGCATTGGCAATGGCATCAGCATCCACAAGATCCAGTGCCAGTACTTTTTCTATATGCATTTCAATGGCCGATTCTTCAAGGGTATATTTCCCGATCTTGTCTACAGCAGCGAAAGTAAAATCATTATTATGGGCAAAAGCCATCATTTCTTCCCCCTGGGCTGTATTGAGAAATTCTCCTTTTTCATTGAGAAGCTTCAGTGCGTTCCAGTTTTTGGGGTTGTGGCTTGCCGTGATGATAATACCCCCATGGCACTTGTATTCTCTGACTCCGATGCCTACGGTAGGTGTAGGTACCATACCCGCATCAATAATGTCAATCCCCATAAATTGAAGGGTAGAAACAACCATGTTGTTAACTACCGGTCCGGAGATTCGTGCATCACGCCCGATTAAAACGGTAAGTCGTTCGTTGGGAAAACGGTTTTGCAGCCAGCTGCCATAAGCAATGCTGTATTTCATAATGTCAACAGGGCTAAGGCCTTCTCCCGCTTTGCCTCCCAAAGTTCCTCGTATTCCCGAGATGGATGTAATGAGTGTCATAATATAAGGATGGTTAAAATATAGTTTGCAAAGATACTGCTTTTCATTCCCTTTGCAATACTATTTTTCTGTTTTGACAAAAAAAGCAGTGGATTTAGCTTTACAATTTATTATTTGTTCGTTTACAGAAGGTTCTCATGGGTTTGAAGATTTAAACTACCGGGCTTGTTGATGTCACAACGTGAAGTTGTTCTAACGCATATGGTTGTTAATTTTGCGTTTTACGTTTATTCGTTGTTCCTGCTTTCGTTCTTCCTCTTTATTTGGTATCCTTCCGGTATAAATCATTAGGGGTTTTAAATGGTTTGGAAACTCTTTGCTGATGTATGATCAAAAGAAATAATAAAAAAAACAGACTTTTGTTTTCTTTTAATTGGTAAAATCATTACATTAGCAATCAAATTACCTCTCCCAATTAATGAATCCTCCCGTTTAACTATTCCTGTGTAATCTCTTGGTTACACTGCCTCACCAGTTTATTTGCTTCTTTCTAAACCATTAACAATTCCTGCACTAACAACAGGCTTGACCTTAAAACAACTATTCTCCTCCCGTATTTTAGTAACTAAATGACTCAGCTTGGTTTAGTCTTTATTTCCATTTAGAGGCAGCCACTGTCTTTAGGGATTGTTAACACAATTAATAACTAAAAAACTAATCTTATGAAAACAAAATGCCGATTGAAAATCATGCAATTTGCAATGATTGCAGCATTTCTGTTTAATGGCCTTCCGGGAGTATTTGGCCAGGAGGTTGATGCAGAAATAATTGATCCCGATGAATATCTGCTGCGATATGGTGAGGGTGAACAAATCAAACCCGTTTTTTTTGCTCTGCGAAGTGACTTGGGTGCTAAAGAGAAACATTTGCTGGACACCCTCACCCAGGAAGAGCGCAACAGTATTGAAGAATCTTTTCAGCCTCCAGCCGTTGGAGTAATAAGGGATTTGAAACAAACTGTCAGTTTTTATCTTAATCCTGCAGATATTCCCATGGAGGGGGATATGTCTGTTGCTGGTGGTCGTCTTACACGAATCAATAAGGAAACCCTGGTTTTTACCACTTTTTTCCAATCGTTAAAAGCTGATGAAATCAGGGTATTTTTTGCCGAAGGTAACTTCCCGCAGGGCGTTCAGGTAAATATTTTCAGTGATAATGATTACGCCTTTACCCAAACTGAACTCAGTGGAAAAATTGACGAGTATGGCTTTTATACTACTACAACCTTTGCTGATCATCTTACCCTACAGGTGGTGATACCCCTGGAGCAGCTGGATGATGAACTCTATTTTGTAATATCACGAATCATACACGTTGATAACAGTTACCTCCCGGAGGAGTTTCGCAGTTGTTACCTCGATGCCAATTGCTCTACAGCCAACAGCTATACTCACATTGAGGGCCTGAGAAACTCTACCGGCAGGCTCTATTTTCCTGTAGGCTCGCTCTATTATCTGTGCACGGGCAATCAGGTGAATGATATTCGTGCCAAAGACTGGCAACCCTTCTTATTAACAGCTAATCACTGTTTCAGTACCCAAACTTCTGCAGCCGGGCTTGAAGCAAGGTTTTACTACTGGTCTACCAGTTGCAACAGTGGGGTGGTCAATCCCAGTCATATTATCAGAAATGGTGCGAATCTGATCGCCACCAACAGCCAGACTGACTTTACCCTTGTGCTATTGAAACAATATGGTGCCAGTTCATTCCTGGGTTGGAGTGCAAGCTCAGTGGCTAACAATACGGTTTTGCATTCCACCCATCACCCTGGAGGAACCTTGCTTAAATACCAGCGCATGCAAAATAAAACCTCTCCCGGTTTTTCATGCACCGGCTTCAGTACTGCCAATTATCATTATACGCAAACTACCCATGGGCAAGAATCGGGCGGCAGCTCTGGCAGTGCCACGGTAGATGCAGATTTGAGAATAAGAGGACAGTTGTATGGATGGTGTTACCTGGATGGTGCTGACAAGTGTGATTATGATACTTACTATAATATGTGGGGGCGCTTTGATGTAACCTACAACAATAATAACCTGCAGTACTGGCTGTATAATGGAGGAGCAAGCGTGGCAATGGCTACCAGCCCCTCATCTTCACACAACTACGGAAATGTGAGTGTTGGATCGTTCTCCAATCTGACAGTAACTGTAACCAATACAGGTACCCGTCCTAATTATATGAATCTTCAGGCCGGAAGTGCTACTCTTTCCGGAACCCATGCCAGTCAGTTTTCCATTATTGGCGGCAACTATTTGTATCTTGCCCCGGGTGAATCGGGTACCTTTACAGTAAGATTTACTCCGACATCTACAGGTACAAAAACTGCTACTTTTACCATCCCCCATAATGCCGACAATATTACAAGCCCCAGAACCATTACCCTTACCGGAACCGGTGCATCTGCGCCCAATCCCTGTGCAAATATCATTTCCCTGGGTAGTGGCGGCAGTGGCAATGCCAAAACCTACTCAAAATCCGGAACAGGTGTATGGAATGTGACTGCCTGCGGATATACTACCAGCGGGCAGGAGCAGGTTTATAGTTTTGTGGCTCCTTATACCGGTAATTACAGTATCCAGGTAACTTCAACCAACAACACCTGGGTGGACTATTTCTGGAAAACCGGCACTTGCGGTTCTACCGGATGGACCTGTATTTCTGATGTTTATTCTCCCAATACGTATGGCAACATTAGTATGACTGCAGGCACAACCTACTATATATTGCTGGATGCTGAAGGTACCGGAACTGCAACACATACTTTTCACATTTTCAGAAATCCTTGTCTGAATATTGTATCTCTGGGGGCAGGAGGATCGGCAAATACTGTAACTTATTCCCGCTCGGGTTATGGAGGATGGACCAGTAATGCGTGCGGGTATAACTGTTTTGGACAGGAACAGATCTACAGTTTTGTTGCCCCGTATACAGGAAATTACAGCATTCAGGTTACTGCAACCAATAGTACCTACGTTGATTACTTCTGGAAGTCAGGTACCTGCAATGCCGATAACTGGAACTGTATCGATGACGTTTTCTATCCTGGCACTTATGGGAATATGAGCTTAACAGCTGGCACAACCTATTACTTCCTTGTTGATGCAGAAGGTACGGCCTTAGCCACACAAAGCTTTTTCGTATTCTTCAATCCGTGTCTGAACATAACTCCCATTGCAGGGACAGGGCCAGCTAACACACAGACTTATACAGGAGGAGGAAGCGGAGCCTGGAATACCACAACTGCATCCCCGTGTGGTTATTTCTGCCCGGGAATAGAGAATATTTATAGTTTTACCCCCGCCGCTACAGGGATTTACCCACTGGAAGTAACCGCTGCCAGTGGCTGGGTAGATTACATGTGGAAATCTGGTTCATGCAGCTCCGAAGACTGGGAATGTATTTCTGATATAATTTCTCCGGGAGTATATGGTTATCTGAACATGACTGCCGGTACGACCTATTATTTTTTGCTCGATGATGAAAACGCCACACCCGGTACGCATGAATTTTTCATTGGCAATGTCATACCCCCGGGCACATGGATTGGAATTGCTAATTCTGACTGGCATAATCCGGTAAACTGGAGTGACGGGGTAGTTCCCACTGCTTCTACCAGTGTAACCATACCTGCCGGAACTACTTATATGCCGGTATTGACTGCCAATGCTACCTGCTCCTTTATACTTCTAAAAGAAAATGCTAATCTTACCATAAATGCTGCTGAGCTTACTGTTAGCAGCTCATTTCAGGTTTATGGGACCTTAAATATGAATAATTCCGGAGCGATTCTTACAGTGGGGCAAACCCATTTTCACCAGATGACTTTCTATTCGGGTTCCCTGGCAACATTGACAGCCGGAACTATCAATTGTTATGGATGGGTAGTTCCCCGTGAAGGTTCAACTTTTAATCCTTCCAATAATGTGACATTTTATTTCAAAGGAGTTTCAGGTGGAGGGCCTTCAAACTTTAGTCCAACAGCAACATTCAGTAATATTATAATTGCCAAAAATAGTGGTGAAAATGCCTACTTTGATGCTTCTGCCACTCAACCTTTAGTCGTCACAGGGAATTTTACTGTTTCAGCTAACAATACCTTTGCTATACAAAATCACACCATGGAAGTAAATGGTGTTTTTACAGATAATTCTACCAGTCAGGTTTATCTTTCTACTTTGAGCAAGAATATTGAAGGAATAAGTTCTGACGCAGATTTTGAAATGTCTGATACGCCTGGTTTCAGAGGGGGAGTGCTGGAAATTGATACTGATTTTACCCTCAACGGTCTGCTCAATGTGGCTGATGGTGATGCGCTGGTGCATGGTCGCTTTGCCAGTAATTCTGCCAGTTCCATCCTTATCAATGGAGGTACCTTTATCAGTGATGCTCCCAATCACCCTGATAAAGGCTGGCAATATCTTGACGGAAATCTTACCATGGACGATGGATTATTTGAAATAACCCACAACAGTGTAAATTTTGGTGCAACTGCTTCAACTGCCATCAGTGGGGGTACGATAAAATCGGGAGGTGCTTTTTATGCCACCGCAACCGGGGTTTTTCAGCCCACCGGAGGCGTGGTGGAAATAACCGGCAATAATCCCGATGTTATGATCTATTGCTACAATGACAACTATTTTTATGATTTAAGAATTAACCGAAGCGGCGGTAATTCGCGCTTTGGCGCCGGATCTGCAATTCAGAATAACCTGTATGTTGATAATGGTGAGTTGCGACTTCTTGCTTCTTCTAATCTGACTGTAGCAGGCAACGTAGAGATCAATTCCGGTGGAAAACTATTTGTGGGCAATCAGGCAAAACTGCTTATGGGCTCTTCCCGTTCAGTAACCGTCAATAATGGGGGTATTCTTGAGTTGGCCGGAACCAGCCCAACCCAGCAGGCAACCCTAACCAGAATTTCAACCGGGTACTATGCTCTGAATATTGAAAGCGGTGGAACAATTGCTGCACAAAATGCCATTTTTGAATACGGGAACAGCAATGGTGTACACATTAAGTCAGGAGGAATGGTGGATGCAACCAAGGCTTTTGCTAACTGTACTTTCCAGCAGAGTCAACCGGGAGGCACATTGCTTTTATTTCATAATAACCAAACCTTAGATATTGTAAATGCTAATTTTCCTTCCAATACATGGGGAGGTGGCTATAATGTTTACAAAAATCTAAACCTGGGCAACGTTACCTTAACCGATTACACCGGTGCATTCTCCGGAAGTGCTTTCGAGTATGACCCCTACAACAGGATTCACTGGGCAGTAGACGCATTTACCCTCACCTTTTCTGTTGAAAATGTTGCAGGAGATTTGATTCCGGATGCCGTGATTACCCTGGCCGGAACGACCTACCCTGCAGGAGATTATGTGTTTAATGATTTAGTGCCCGGCACTTACAATTATTCCATTACCAGCGATTGTTATACTACAGCTACGGGTCAGGTGGTGATATCCGGCAGCAATGTTTTGCAGGAAGTTACCCTTGAAAATGTCTATGGTGACGCCAATGGAGATGGAATCGTGAACGTATCTGATATTGTATTGATTGTAAATTATTTCATGGATGAGGAACCGGCGGGTTTCTGTTTCTTTAATGCAGATATCAACGGTGATGATATCATCAATGTACAGGATGTAGTAGGTACAGTCAATATTTTTATGTCAGGAAAAACCATGCCGTGGCTGGCTCTTTCTTCAGAAACAGCATACCTGCACCTTCGGAGTGATGGTATCTGGCTCGAAAGTGACGGTACACTGGCAGGTATTCAGTTTGAGTTAACGCCGGCTCAAATGAATGAAATGCAGCTGTCTGCCGAACTTCCTGATCATTTTTTGATGCAGAAATCAACGGATGATTATCTGAAAGCCATTGTTTTCAGTATCGACAATACACCTTTCCCGGCAGGTATGATTAAACTTGTGAGCTTTGAAGCCATGGAGAATATGCCCGGGTGGAGAGAAGCTCTGGCAGCTAACCTTAATGCCATTTCTGTTCCAATTGAATTGCTCACAGAAGCTACCCTGACAGACAATCCGCATACTGATTCAGATTTGGTTGCCTATCCCAACCCTACCGACAATGTTTTATGGGTTGAATTTGTAAACCGCAGTGGAAATCAGGCAATCGTTTCCTTGTCCAATATGCACGCACAATTGGTTAAAGTCCAGTCTGCAGAGAAACAGGGCAGGATTAATATGAATTTCAAAATGAATGACCTGGCTCCGGGTATTTATATGATTCGTGTGGAAATGGGCGATGAAGTTTTGTTGAAAAAGATCATCGTGAAATAAATAAAATCTTAAGCAATGTAAGCATTAGGTTTTTGATGAATATGCTGCCTGTTAACACCTGCAAGGTGCAGGATGCCTTGCAGGTGCTGCCGGCAGTGACAAACAAAAAGAATGTACAACCTTAAAACTCGATACTATGAAAATCAGAATATTATTCACTGTAATGCTGCTTCTATTGGGTGCTGCGTTTCAGATTTTAGCCGGTTCCAATATTATGAAAGTGAAAGACGCAACTGTACTATCCGGCACTGTTGCCACCATTGAAGTAGAAATTATCAATGACGATCCTTTTGCGGGATTCAATTTTGATATTCCTTTGCCCACGGGTTTTACCTATGTGGAAGGAACAGCATTGCTATACAGGGATAACGGCCACAATATAACACTTGGGGTCGTTTCCGGAAATGTAGTAAGATGCATTAGTTTTGCTATTCCCACCACCAATTTTTTCGGTAATGAAGGAGTGGTGGTTTCTTTTGACGTGCAAACACCTTCAGATGAGGGGGCCCATATTTTTAACCTTGAAAATGCTGTGATCAGCAACAGTTCAGGAAATAATATCCTCACGGCAACCCAGCCGGGTACCATAACGCTGCAGGAGGGTTTATCCGGCAACAATATGTTATTAAACGATGTAAATGCTTATGCCGGGTCCGTTATTACCGTAGAAATGGAAATTATTAATGAAGACCTGTTTGCCGGTTTCAACCTCGACATTCCACTACCGGCTGGATTTACCTATGTGCCGGGTTCGGCTGAACTTTACCGCGCCAATGGTCACACCCTTTCGTTTGATATTTTGGCCGGGAATGTTGCCCGGGCTTTGAGTTTTGCCATTCCTACTACCAATTTTTCCGGAAATAGTGGCATAGTACTGTCATTTGATTTACAAACACCTCCTTCAGCAGGTAGTCACACGCTGAATATTACCAATGCAGTAATTACAGATAGTGGTGGTAATAATATCCTTACGGCTGTGTATCCGGGTAACATTGTGCTTCAGGCGCTGCCCGATGCTGTACCTCTGGATATTAAACTGATACTGGAAGGTGCATATACACCCGGCGAGACATACCTGATGCAAACAGCCTTAAATGCTGAAGGAATTATTCCTCTTGCTCATCCCTTCCAGCCCACGCTTCCGTATTTTGGAAACAACAATCCGGTATGGTATTATACCGGAACTGAGACAACATCTGCCATTCCTGTTAATGCTGTAGACTGGGTTTTGCTTGAGTTGCGTGATGCTTCTTCACCGGAGCAGGCTGTGAGCGGAACGCTTATAAAAAGGATGGCTGCTTTTTTATACAAAGACGGACAGATAAGAACCACAGCAGGACAATTGCCACAGCTTGACATTCCTGTTGCACAGGGTTTGTATGTAGTTGTTTATCACCGCAATCATCTGGCAGTTATGTCTTCCGCCGCAGTGCCTGTTATAGATGAAAAATACACATGGAATTTTACCCAAAGCGCGGGCAAAGCATACAATGTGAATAAAACAAACACCAAATCTGCTTACCTTCAAGGGCATAAGGATTTGGGGGGAGGTGTATTTGGCATGTATGGTGGTGATGGTGATGGTAACGGACAGGTGCAAACACAAGATAAAAACGAAGTCTGGAACCTGCAATCGGGCCAAAGTGGCTATAGGGCCGGCGATTTCGACCTCAACGGACAGGTGCAAACCCAGGATAAAAATGAAATCTGGAATCCTAACAGCGGGGTGGCTTCTCAGGTGCCCTGATGGTTTTTTCTTTTATTTTCTTAACAAACCATTCTATAAGGAATGGTTTGTTTGTGTAAATTTCATCATTATAATTATCCGCATGTGTGTCAATAGTTATTGTCATGGCTCGTTTCAACTCAAGTTTCACCTGACTGCTTTTTGAAAGAGTTATAAAATTTGTTATTCTCAGCCATACTTAATTATTCACCAATACCAAAATCAATGAAAGATAAATTACTTATCCTGGCATTGCATTATCTTATGATAATTGCATTAGTGACTCTTCTGGCACCGGTGTCTGTATCCCAGATGGTTGATGCAGGTGAAATAGATCTGGAAGAATACTATGAAGAAATGAAGGCCTTAGAGCCTGATCTTTCTGATTTTTTTACTACCCGCACCGGGTTGGAACCTGCAAAAATACATGTTTTGGATACCCTTACCATCCCGCTTAATACCGGAAATATTGCAAGTACCGGGGCTATTAGTCATTCCGATAACGATTTTTCAGTGCGCAATCCCTGTTCAAATATTGTATCCCTGGGCACTGGTGGCAGTGGCAATCCCAGAACCTTCTCCAATTCCGGAACAGGCACCTGGGTTAGCAATGCCTGCGGATACATTTGCAACGGCAAGGAGCAGGTTTATAGCTTTACGGCTCCCTATACAGGAAAATACAGTATTAAGGTAACCTCTACCAACAGCACATGGGTGGACTATTTCTATAAAACCGGCACCTGTGGTTCTTCTGATTGGAATTGTATTTCTGATATTTACACTCCGGGTACTTATGGGAATATAAACATGAATGCAGGTACAACTTATTATATCCTGCTCGATGCCGAAAGCACTGCCTTTTCCACTCATACTTTTTTTATCTACAGTAACCCCTGTTCAAATATTGTTTCTCTTGGTGCAGGAGGAGCAGCAAATACCAAGACTTATTTCCGTTCGGGTTATGGTGAATGGACCAGTAATGCGTGTGGGTACAACTGTTTAGGTCAAGAGCAAATTTATAGCTTTGTTGCTCCGTATACAGGTAAATACAGCATCCAGGTAACCTCTACCAACAATACCTGGGTGGATTATTTCTGGAAAACAGGTACATGCGATTCTAACGACTGGAATTGTATTAGTTTTGTTAAATATCCGGGTGTTTATGGAAATATGAGTTTGACAGCCGGCACAACCTATTACATACTTGTTGATGCTGAAAGTGCGGACTTAGCCACACAAAGTTTTTTCATATTCTTCACTCCGTGTCTGAATATTACCCCCATTGCCGGTACCGGGCCACCCAATGCCCAGACTTATAGCGGAGGAGGAAATGGGGCCTGGTTTACTACAACTGTTTCCCCATGTGGATATACCTGCCCCGGAATTGAGAACATTTACAGCTTCACACCCTCAGGTACCGGAACTTACCACCTGGAAGTTACTGCCGCCAGCGGTTTTGTGGATTACATGTGGAAATCAGGAACATGTAACTCCGGGAACTGGGAATGCATTTCAGACATAAGTGCTCCCGGAGTATACGGTTCTATGAGCATGACAGCTGGTATAACCTACTATATTTTGCTCGATGATGAAAATACAACACCGGGAACGCATCAGTTCTTTATTCAGGATCCCATTCCTCCGGGCACATGGATTGGAATTGCAAATTCCAGCTGGCACAATCCGGCAAACTGGAGCAATGGTGTGGTGCCTGCAACTTCCACCAATGTAACCATACCTGCCGGAACTCCTTATAGTCCGGTTGTGAGTAGCCCGGCTACCTGTAATGTAATTACCGTTAAATCAGGAGCAAATCTCACTGTTGCGGGCAACGGGCTTACGGTTGCGGGTTCTTTCAATGTAGAGGGAACCCTGACCATGAACAATAGCGCTTCAGTTCTTACGGTGGGTCAAACCTACAGCCACATACTGGATTTCAAAACGGGTTCCGTAGCCTTATTGACAGCCGGAACCATCAATTGTTATGGATGGTTATTTCCCCGGGAAGGTTCAACTTTTAATCCTTCAAATAATGTTACGATTTACTTCAAAGGAGTTACAGGAGGCGGGCCTTCCAACTATAATCCAACGGCCACTTACGGGAATATCGTAATAGAAAAAAATGCCGGTCAGATTGCTTTTTTTGCTTTAAATGCCACACAGCCATTAGTTGTGACCGGAAACTTTACTGTTTCTGCCAACAATACTTTTGAAATTCACAATCATACCATGGTGGTAAATGGTATTTTTACTGATCATTCCACCAGTCAGGTTTTTCTTTCTGGCACGATAAAGAATAGAGAAGGAATGAGCTCTGAGGTGGATTATAAAATGTCTGACACGCCTGTTCTCAGGGGTGGGATGCTGGAAATTGATACAGACTTTACACTCAATGGCTTGCTCAATGTGGCTGACGGAGATGTTTTGTTACATGGAGAATTTGAGAGTACTTCTACAAGTTCTGTCATAATTAATGGGGGATCTTTCATTAACGACCGTCCCTTTTCCAATAATTGGACGTTCATTAACGGACAAATTAATATGACTGCCGGATTATTTGAACTAACGAACAATCATCCGTACTTTACTGCAACTGCATTTGCAGATATAAGTGGCGGTATTTTAAGAACAGGAGGGTCATTTTTTGCTGTATCAGGTGTATTCCAGCCATCAGGAGGTGTTGTGGAAATCACCGAAAATGCTCCGGGTAATTCCATTTTTTGCCATGAGGGAAGCTATTTTCATGATTTGCGTATTGACAGAGGTGCCTTGTCCGAGACGTTTTTGAGTATAAATACTTTGATAAAAAATGGATTGTTTGTAGACGAGGGAAAGCTCATTGCAAATAACAGAACAATTACTGTTGAGGGAAATGTTGAGATCAATTCAGGTGGAAACTTTAAGATTACCGATACAGGCAAACTACTCATGGGGGCTTCAGGTACCTTAACAGTAAACAATGGGGGAACCCTCGAATTCTTTGGTCATCATCCATCTTTCCCAACTACAATGTCCAGGATTTCAACCGGATATTATGCCCTGAACATTGAAAGCGGTGGAACCCTGGCAGCGCAAAATGCAACTTTTGAATACATGAATACCAATGGTGTATACGTTAAACCAGGTGGAGTAATAGATGCGGCAAAGGCATTTACAAACTGTACTTTCCGCAACGGGCAATCTGGAGGCAGGCTGCTTATGATTCAGAACAACCAGACCTTTGAGGTTCTCAACCCTTATTTCCCGGCCAACACATGGGGTGGCAGCTATAATGTTTACAAAAATGTGAATCAGGGCAATGTTACTTTCACGGAGGATACAGGGCCCTTCTCCGGAAGTGCATTTGAGTTTGATCCCAACAACAGGATACACTGGTCATCGGATATACCCCCAACAGGTTTTTCTCTGGAGCTACAAGTGATTCTTGAGGGTGCTTATACTTCTGGTGGTCCAAACCTCATGCATACTATTTTAAGAGACAATACACTGGTTCCTCTTGCTCATCCCTACAATCCTTCACTGCCTTACTTCGGCAACAGCAGTCCTTTGTGGTACTACACCGGAAGCGAATCCACAGCCAGTGTTCCTGCAGGTGTGGTTGACTGGGTGCTGGTGGAACTGCGCGATGCTCCCACTCCCGGGCAGGCATTGCCGGCAACGGTATTAGCCCGTAAAGCTGCCTTTTTGCACAACGATGGATTTATAAGGGATATCACAGGAGGTATGCTTTCCTTTGATCTTACGGTGCAGCACAATCTTTATGTTGTGGTTTACCACCGTAATCACCTGGCAGTGATGTCATCGGGTGCATTACCTCTTGATGGAGATGTTTATTCCTGGAACTTCACCCAGAGCCTCAGCAAGGCTTTCACCAGCACCATGGACAGATCCGGTTATCTGCAGGGCCATAAAAACCTTGGGAGCGGTGTGTTTGGAATGTACGGTGGCGATGGAGACGGAAACGGCCAGATCCAGACCCAGGATAAAAACGACGTGTGGAATGCTGAATCAGGTCTTAGCGGTTACCGTGCCGGTGATTTCGATATGAACAGCCAGGTGCAGTCTCAGGATAAGAACAATATATGGAACGCAAACAGTGGAGTAGCTACTCAGGTGCCCTGAGAAATTTCACCGTTTGTACCTGGAATTTTCTCTGGAGCCAACCGGTGGCTGAGCATCCAGGTTAATAGTGACGCAGAAAATGACCCCTCGTAGGCAAATCAGCAGTGTAGGTTATGCCATGCAAATTGCTGATATTGACCCTATCTGGATTCTAAATGATAGTGATGAAACAAGGACATATCGTTATGGCAATGTGGGAATGGGCTTTTCGAATCCAAACAATCCCCTTACGGTATATTCCAGTAATATAGAACCGGTACTGTCGCAATCACCTTGCAGTGATGTCTTCAGCTGGTTTTCCCCAAATTGATGATACCTATACCCGGGATTTCAGCAATACGGTTAACCAGGCTTACATGGCTGCTCAAAAATTACTTGGAGAAGTGGGAAAAGATTGCCCTATCTTATGAAAGACCAAAATTTAATTGATTGTATTATTTCTTCATGTTGTAGTAATTAATTTATTTTTTAACTTTGAAAAGCTCTCTCCCCCCGGTATTTTTTTTATTATTCATCAAATTACAAAGTCATGCGATCTTCTGGAATCATGTGTGTGATCCTGTTGGCAGGGTTATGGAGTTTTGGGCAAACAGAAAACAAAGAATTTGAACCCGGGGAATTTCAAAAGGAGAATTTCCTGCTGAAGGACACAGTGAGGGAGCTGATATCTCCTGAAATGGAGGTTTTTCTTTACGAGCATGGATGGCGCTCAGGGAAAATTGTGGGGGGTGTTGATACTGATATTGAGGATTATCCCTGGCAGGTTGCTATATTAACTTCCGGAAATCAGCAGTTTTGCGGAGGAAGTATCATCCATGAACGCTGGATACTCACCGCTGCTCATTGCGTGGGTATTTATTCCAACATCCGCATCAGGGCAGGGGTTACCAATAAAACTCTACCTGGACAAACCATCACAGTGCAGACGGAAATTCCGCATCCCTTCTACCAGAGTATCAATAATTACAACAATGATATTGCATTGCTTTACCTCTCGGCTCCACTTGATCTGAGTGGTGAAAAGGCTCAGGCTGTACCCATATTAACCCAGGCACTTGCCGCAGAAGGATATGCCGATGCCGGGGTAATGTCTGTTATTACCGGCTGGGGGGCCTTGTCCTGGGGCGGATCCGGGACGAATATTTTGCAGGCTGCACAGGTTCCCATAACCGATAACTTTGGTAGTTATTCACCATCAATGATAACTCCCGATATGT